>JAKALH010000028.1 GCA_021813225.1 Chloroflexota bacterium | reverse complement strand
CTACCTGCCAATCGCAATGGCGCGGTACGCGGGCGCGGCGGCAGCGGATTCATCGCTGCCATATGCCTGGAATACCAGCGGTGTGGCGGCGGGAACCTACTACATCAGCGTCGATATCAACAACGGTTACAACACCACGACGATCTACAGCGACGCGCCCGTTGTTGTCACACAATAGCGGTGTCATGATGACATCAGTATGGACTGCCCGGCCCTCTACACTATCTGGCCTGCCGTTTCAAGAAGGCCGTGCCTTCGCGCCACAGACCCAGGGGGCCGCTCCGGCGATAATGCAGCCACGCTTCGCGCAGCAGGTAACGCATATTGCGCGTGATTACCCGGGCTGGAGCCTGGCGGATCATATGGGCGCTTTCGCGCATGCGCGGATGGCGGATGAAGCTGTCAAGCGGCGCGACGGTGCTGGACCAGTTCAATCGCTCGCGGGCCAGGCGCTGAGCATTGCGGCTGCGCTCCGCCACAGCCGCCGGATTTGCCAGTATGTCCTCAATGATGCGGCGGATGGCTTCGCGGTCTTCGGGGTCCACCGTCCACCCGGCGTCATATTCGCGGATGTAATCGCTCAGCTCCGAATAATCGTTATAGATAACCGGCAGGCCGCACCACAGATATTCCACCGTGCGCGTGGTAAACGCAAGCTCGCGTTCGGGGTTGCGCTTCATCAGGTCAATGGCGACATGCGCACGGGTATAACTGTCGATGAGTTCATCGTGCGAAACCATCCCGCAGATGCCGACATGCGCGCTGGTCTGCAACTGCGCCAGCAGCGACTCGAACATGCCCGGGGCGACTGGATACACAGGGTGCCGGCCGCCGTAAAAAAGCAGCTTGCCGGCCTTGCGGGATTCCATGGCCTCGACGAGGGTTGAAAGAGACACGGACGGGTCTTGCCACGGCAGGAATACCCCGCCGTAGACAAAGGTCGTTTCACCGGCGGGATGCCGTTCCGGCAATTCGGGCGACAGCGATACCGGAATCGCCGCAGACCGTTCCGCAATTTCCTGGTCCGACCAGCCGGCATCCTTCAGCCACTTCTCAAAATAGCGCTGCTGTTTATAGCCTGCACAGGTGAAGAAGTCGGATTTTCCCAGTGCTTCCAGCTTGTAGCGGGCATTGCTGTCGTAGTCGCCGTAGTTCTGGTATTCCCGCTCCAGCATATGCGGACCGTGCTGGTCGAGGATGACCGGCACGGAGAGCAATTCGGTGGGCAGCAATGCCATAATCGCCCAGTTGCACACGACTACCGCGTCAGGCTCAACCTTGCGAACCACGGACAGCATGGTGTGGTGTTCCCAGGCATTTTCAACGACTTCCGGCGGCAGTTCAGTCGTGCGCCCGTTCAGGGCTGCCCGCGGCATCGAGAAGTGCACGTCGTGGCCGCAGGCCTTCAGCCCTTGCCCTAATCCCCAGGCGCGCAGCCCTGATCCGACGGTGGGCAGGCCGGGGTACGGCAGGATGTCCGAACTGAAAATCAGCACGCGGCGCGGGGCGCTTTCATATATGGATTGTATGCCGAATGCGTCGGCCAGCGCGTATTGTGTGTGGCCGCTGACGCCCGGCCAGTAACGGAACGGCCAGTGGAACAGCGCCGCCAGTTCCTCATCCCGGCGCACCCGGCGCGACTGGATGACAGCGCGTTTCGCCATCATCTGCGACATATGCTGGACGACATCGTGCGTCGCCGCCAGCGTCGCCGCATCCACTTTGTTCAACTCAATCGTGGCTCGTTTGGGCTTTAGCCTGCTGAGGAAACTGAAGTCCGCCAGGTTGAGTTGCCCGCGCTGTTGCGCCTGCGTCACGATTTCTTCATTATTGCCAAGCAGCGCAGCCGCCAGAATGCGCGACATGTTCTCGTCGCTGTAGTTTTTGATGACGGAATACAGGCTGTTGCGTTTCAGCAACACGGCCCGGCGGTGAGCGTTGAACCTGTGGAGCGTGCCATGATGGTGGTGGTATACGACAGCGCCCGGCGCATACAGCACCGTATGCCCGAGCAACCACAGTCTCCAGCCCAGGTCGAAGTCTTCATATACAGCGAAGAAATCTTCGTCAAAACCGCCGACATCCAGAAAAACCTGCCTGTCGATCAACATGGCGCCGCCGCAGGCGAACAGAACGGGGCGCGCCGTACCGTCCGCGACGGCAGATGACGGCTTGCCGTTGGCCACCTGGTAGGCGTACCCGGCGAAATGCCCGGCGGAGCCGGCGAAATCGACCAGTGTGCCATCCCAGCTCAGAATCTTCGCGCCTGCACAGACTGCCGTAGAATCGCTGCGCACGGCTGTGACCAACGCGTGCGCGAATTGCGCATCCACCCGCATGTCATTGTTCAGGAAAGCAATGTATTCGCCCGTTGCCTGGCGCGCCCCGACGTTGTTTCCGGCGGCAAACCCGAGGTTGCCGGCGTTCTGAATGATTCTTACCGACGGGAACTGCTCCCCCACCAGGTCCTGCGAGCCGTCGCTGGATGCGTTATCCACCAGCAGAATCTCGCGGCAGTGCTCCGGGTAGTCCAGCTTCAGAAGAGAACCTAAACATTCCTGCAGGTGCTGCTTGCCGTTGTAATTGAGCACGATCAGGCTGATAGTCGGCCAGTCGGGTGAGTGATTGTCAATGGGCGAGTTTGTCATATCAGGTTTCCGGCGGTGACGATGGTATCACGCGGCGGGGCTATACGGTTCTGGCTGGTTCGATTCTGCTTTCCCCGACAGGCGGTGCAATGAGTTTTGTACTGCCGAAAGCGGCGAATATGAAGCCGGGCCACAGGTGCAGCAGCAAACGGTTGAGCGAACTGGTCAGATGATAGGTCAGGTTCAATGGAGTTGTGACATAGATGAAGTAGTACCCGACAAACACGATTCCCAGCACAGTGAACATTGTACAGGCAGCCTTCGGCTTATACAGGCCGCCGGCAAGCAGTCCGGCTGCCAGCACGGGAAACCACACATAATCCCTGAAGGTCTCTTCCACCAGCGCCGAAGCAATCTGAGTGTATCGTTGCACATCCAGAAGGCGGTAAATCGTCTGCGCGCCCTGTCCTGCGATGAGGTCGTTCGGAGGGGCGTACAGGACCTTGAATGTAATGATGACGAGCAGCACGGGCAGGACACCCGCCAGGAACGGCGCGATTCCGGATATCCTGTGCTTCCAGTCGCTGTCTCCTGATGCAGTGATTACCAATGCCACCGAGGTCGCTGTCATGAACAGTAAGCCTTCGTTTTTTGTCCAGCCGGCCAGACCGGCGAATATCCCGGCCAGCGCCAGAACCACCCTGCTGCGCCCTCGTTCATAGATCATTATCAGTACCAGTCTGGCGAGGATAAAAAACACCAGGGGGACGTCAGCAGTCTGGGCAGCGCCCTGTTGGAAGAAAAACGGCGTCGCTATCAGAACGCTCCCGGCGGCCAGACCAGCCAGCATCCCGCGCAGATAGACAAGTGCGGTTACAAGAAGACACAGGACAGCCACAGCAAACGCTACCGACACGAATGCCGGGATAATCTGAGTTTCCGTGCCCAGATACACCCAGCCGCGCATCACGGTCAACGGTATCAGCAGTGGATAGTCCGTATGCGGCATCAACGTATTGAAAGCAACCGGCCAGAACTCCTGTGCGCGATACAGGTAGCGCGCCCGCATATTCCAGATTGCCCATGCATCCCATTCGCCGTGAGGAAGCTGAAGAACGAAGTAGAGTAACCAGACCAGCACAAACAGACACCCGATCCCGAAACCAGCCAGCGCCAGTACCTGAACGCGCGACAGGCCGTGGATGGCATCGCGAAACGATATGCGGTCGCCGGCGTTTGATACTGTGTTGAGATGACGTCCAGCCCACAGACTTGCTGCAGCAATGCCAGAACATGACATCAGTTCGACGATGATGTATGCGCTTCCAGCCTGTCGCGCGACATTCAGCCAGAGAAACAAGCCGATCGAAGTCAATCCAAAAGATAACCCGACCGCCAGACTCGCATGGATCAAAGACTGAAGCGGCAGTGGAACCGTAGCGAGTGATCGTCTCAGGCAAAGCCTGATAACCAGGTATGCCGGAATGAGAGGCAGTATGTAAGCCTCGATAACTGCCGTGAATATCAGTAGCATGGCGACGATTCGGGTAGCCAGTGAGTTAGTGCAATGGTCAATGCGGGCTTTCCGTATTACGGAACAGGACGATGCCATTGCCAAAATCACGCACAATCTCAAGGTGCAATTGAGCAGATAGATCGGCGAGATTCACCGGCTGGCTGAAATTGCCAACCACATAGGGATACGTGATTTTCGTGTCTATGCCGATGCCGGCCACAAGCACGGGTGCCAGCGCATACTGCGCCTGGAAATAGGCTCCGCCGTCAGCACCTTGCTTGTCGATATACGAGTTGTCCAGATATCCGACCGTGCCGCGAGCGGGCAGCAGCTCCCTGAGCTTTTCGTAACGCAACACATTGTTGGAGACCACGTTGTTTTTGTTGACGGCGTCGGCGACCATGATGCGCAGGTCTGGTTTCAATAATGATGCATTGACCGTATAGATTGCGGCTATCGTCAGCGAAATAGCGATGATGATCAGTGCCACACGGCTTTCGGACCTGACCAGACGGGTGCGTATTTTTTGAGGAAGCATGAGTGTTTTTCAGCGATCCAATATCCCCATAATGGCATTGCGGAATGTATCCGGCGAACACTCCCGCCTTACACGTTCCAGGGCATTTGCACGTAAAGTCTCCCAAAGCGCCTGTTCCGTATACAACCTGACGCATTGCGCCGCAAAGGTGGCCGGATCGTCTCCGACCAGGACCTCAACCTCAGGCTGCCAGCCGAGCTCGTCTGCCAATAGCGATGTGCATACGACCGGCACGCCATGCGCAGCAGCGTGCTGCACTTTCAAAGGGATTCCGGCGGCGTAGCGGGTGGGAGCGACAAAGATGCGCGCCTGGCTGTAATACGGTATCAGATCATCTACGCGTCCCACGAAGCGGATGCCATCGGTGCTGCTCAGTGCCCCCACCATCTCCGATCCGTTCTGGCCGACGACGGTAAACGTCACATCGGCGCTCAACTGCTGGCGTATCAGCGGCAATATCTCTCGCGCGAACCAGTGCACGGCATCCGCGTTCGGGGCGTGATCGTCCGGAATGGCTCCAACAAACAACAAACCATTACGGTCCCCAAAATCGCATGCAGTCGGAGCCGTCTGTACCGCATAACCCAGGACGTATACCTGTTTGAACCCCGCCTCCAAAAACGGGATTCGTTCACTCTCCGATACGCATAAAACTGCATCGAAGCCGCGCGCGAGGTCGACTTCCTCCTTCACCTGCGCTGCCAGAGCATCATCCGCAATCTTCCCGCCGTTCAGCCGCAACCGCAGCGCTTCGCGCGACGCATAGATCGCCTCGGCGTCATAGATGATACGGATCCGCTGGAACCACTGGGGATGCTGTTCCAGTACCTGGCGGAAAACCCTGGCATTGTGAGGTCGGCTGACCAGAATCGTATGGTAGTACTGCCGGCGCTGTTCCAGAAACTGTTCCAGATCTGCGACACCGTATCCCGTCATTACCTCGACGGTGTCGGGTATCTCCTGATAAACGCTATCCCAGGCCTCCTCAGGGAACATGAGGGGATACAGGGTGACCTGATAGCCGCTTTCGACAAGCGCCTGCAGCAGGTTGCGGGCACGCGGGAAACCTGCACCCAGCGACTCGTGTGGCACACGGTCGTCAATGTAAAGAATGCGCTTCTGATGCCCATCGGCGCCGAAGCGCGCCGTCAGCTCTGCCATCGGGCCGTCCGGCGACTGGTGCTGCAACAATCGCCCCGCATGTTTCTGCAGGAGAATGACGCGGTGGCGTTCCTGCAGCAGCGTGGCGCCGCCGGTTGAGGTGTTCTGATACGAAGCCGTCTCGTAATGCAGCACTACGCTGTGCGGCGTGTAGACGACACGTTTGCCAATATCGCTCAGCGAAAGGCAGTAGTCGGTATCTTCGTAATAGGCCGGGGCAAAGCGTTCATCGAATCCGCCAAGCTGGTTGAACAGCGCGCGCGGCGTCAACAGAAACGCGCCCGAACAATAGTCGACATCGCGGACGAAGTTGTATGGCGCGGCGTTGGGATTATCGCCGCGGCCATACCCCAGGCAAGTGGCATCGCCCCATATCATGCTGCCGGCTTCCTGCAGCGTGCCGTCCAGCAGGATGATCTTTGCGCCGACGGCTCCGATATCGCCATGCGGCGCGTCGCGCAGAGTAGAAAGTGCCGCATCTATCGCGCCGGGGAGAAGCTGCACATCGTTGTTGAGGAACAGCAGGTATTCGCCGCGAGCCGCCGCGGCCGCACGGTTGCTGCTCCTGAGGAAATGCAGGTTCTCCGTATTAGTGATGACCTGTATCCCGTCAATGCGGCGCAACAGTTCCCGCGTCGCGTCTGTCGACTGGTCGTCCACGACGATGATTTCATAGCCATCGTGGATGCTGTCCTTGACGGAACGCAGGCATTGCAGTGTTAACTCCGCCCTGTTGTGCACCGGGATGATGATTGTCACCGCGGGTTCACCGAAAAGCGGAAATGCCAGCCGCTGTCCCGTTGCCAGGAAACTGGAAAGCATATCACTATAGAGCTGCGTCAACCGATTCTTGAAATGGCTGTATGGCAGGGCTGTTGGCTCCAGGATGGCTTGCGCTGGTTCATCAGTCACCGCCGACTGTACAACAGATTCCAACGGCACTGGCGGTGGAGCCAGATGAAAACTTACTGGTGCAGCGGATCGGTTGCCGGATCGCAGCCTGGTGAGGCGTGACTGCACACCCATGATAGTCCGCATCGCGCGCCCATTCAGCAGGCCCTGGATGATATCCCGCTGATAGACCGCGTACTGTGCGATTTCAGCCAGGTGTAATTGCAACTGGTCTGCACGGGCCGCCTGTAAACGGTAGGTTGCCGCCAGGTCATCGGCCTGCCTGTAGCTGGCGGCCAGGACCGTCACCTCTTGTGCCACGGCAGCCAGCAGTGACTCCGTATCAGACGATGCGGCCTGGCCGGCTGATGCCAGCATGCCGACAGCCCATTCGTTTACCCGACGCTGCGCCTGGCGCAGAAGAGCGATTTCGCCGTTGAGCGCGTTGACTTCGGCGCGTAACGCATCGATCTGACGCCCATATTTGGTCGGCGCGCCGTGCCGTTGCCAATCCTTTATCTGCCTGACTGCCCGCGCGGCTGTACTTGCGTGAGCGGCGGGCATATGGGTTTTTATGTGGGAGTAGGCGGCTCGCCACTGCTCCGCATGATCCTCCAGAAGCCAGTTCTGCTCTATGTCCGCAAACGCATTGTCGCCGAGTTTGTGGCGCAGTTCCGGTACGTCAATCAACTCACGCAGGTGTTGTTCCCACTCGTCGCTGGTATGTGCCAGCAGTCCCGTGACACCATCGGATACCACTTCTGAGTAGGGGGGGATATTGCTGTAGACAGCCGGCAGACTTAAAGCACTATATTCCAGAAACTTGATGGGGCTTTTACAGCGGTTAAACGGATTATCCACCAGCGGGGCAATGGCAATGTCGCAGCGGGCCTGCGCGAACAACTCGGCGAATCGCCGGTAATCCTTCGAATCCAGCGGCAGCCACTCCACCGGGCAAAGGTCGAAGGATTCGACCAGCGCGGCGGGCGGCTTTCCGCCGTAGAAGCGCAGGATGAGGTTCTTCCCGTAGCGCTCAGCCAGCCGGCGCAGGACAGGTTCGATGTACTCCAGATCGCGCAGATGGCTCTCGCCGCCCATGTACCCGATCACGACCGGTTCGTGCGCAGCGGCGTCTCGATGGCGTTGTAGCGGCAGATTGCGCCAGACCTGCCCGTCGAGGTAGTTGGGCAACACCACGATGTTGTCGTTGAACGCCCGGTAGTAGGCGCGTAATGGCTCTGTGCTGACGGTCACCGCATCGGCATCGACCAGCCCGCGCAGCATATCCACCAGCGAATCTTCATAGTACCCGTTCAGCCTGTCCGGGTGATCCGCGGGCAGTTCGAAAATCAGATCGTCGATGTCAAAGATGACCGGTTTACCCTCGCTGCGCGCGCGGTCGATGACCTGCTCGTAGGCATCGTGATAACGCGGGAAGTCGCGCTGGATCCACACGGCGTCGGCCAGCGATACGCGCTCCGGGTAGATGCCGCTATCGTCATTGCCTTCGATCAACTGGATTCCGCAGGCGCTCAGCGGCCCGGCGAGACGCAAGACCGCCAGAGCGCACATCCAGTTATTCGCCGTATACCCCGCGACCGCTTGCGGCCAGGCACCCTGTGATGCGACTGTCATGGAACCCCTAAAACGGCTTGTTCTCGGCTATGATTCTGCGGTCGTCTGATACAGGACTCTGCTGTACATGCTGCCATTCGCCTTCCAGCGCCATGACGCCATAGCGTTCGCGCGTCCCGCCAGGGACGACCGTGAAGCGGGCGCACTGGTGCCAGTAATCGTAGCGATGCGTGTCCTGCCAGTCATAGATCGAAGCATCGATCACATAGTCTCCCGGCAACAGCGGCAACTGCCGGATATGGTAGTCGAGGTATCCCTTACCGTCGATGGCGGGAATATCGCAATCGCCAAACCGGCTGTTCGGGCCGGCCAGGTTAATGCCGGAAGAAGCCTGGTGGAGTGCCAGGCCGAACATCGGGCGTTCCACCCGTTCCCTGGTTTCGTAATGGATACGGATAATCAGCGCTTCGTTGGTCAGGAAAACGTGCCGCGGCAACATCTCCTCGCCCAGGAACTCCACATCGGTGATATAAGCCTCGCCGCTGCCCATGCGGTTTTCCGCCCAGGCTTCGTTTTGCTCGTTCTTTGCGCTCTGTTCCAGCACGTATTTGAAATAACTGTCGGTGACTTTCGACGCTGCGCCTTCGAGCTTCATCGCGCCGTGATCCAGCCAGACGGCGCGCGAGCACAGGCGCCAGATGGCGTCGATGTCGTGCGACACCAGCAGGATCGTCACGCCCTTCTTGCGCAGGTTCAACATGCGCTCGTTGCACTTCTGCTGGAAGCTCTGGTCTCCGACCGACAGCACTTCGTCGATCAGCAGAATATCCGGGTCGAGGTGCACAGACACCGAAAATCCCAGCCGCGCATACATCCCGCTCGAGTAATTCTTCACCGGCACGTCGATAAAGTCCTCCAACTCCGCAAATTCGATGATCGAATCGACCTTGTATTCGATCTCCTTGCGCGAGAGGCCCATTACCGTGCCGTTCATGAAGATGTTGTCGCGGCCGCTCAGTTCGGGGTGGAAGCCCGCCCCCAGTTCGAGCAACGCCGTGACGCGGCCATTGACCCGCACGGTGCCTGCGGTGGGTGAGATAATGCGGCTGATCAGCTTCAGCGTCGTGCTCTTGCCGGAGCCGTTGG
Organism: Chloroflexota bacterium; assembly: GCA_021813225.1. Lineage (GTDB taxonomy): Bacteria > Chloroflexota > Anaerolineae > J036 > Brachytrichaceae > CAIXPS01. The sequence continues at coordinate 4,438 of JAKALH010000028.1, read as the reverse complement.
AGCCGATGATGCCCAGCGTCTCGCCCCTCTGCACGTCGAAGCTGACATCGCGCAAAGCCCAGAATTCCTTCGCTTTACGATTCTTGCGGCGCTGCGCCAGCGAGATGAAGAGGTCCTGGAAGGCGCGCGGTTTGTCGCGTTCCAGCCGGAAAAACTTGGATACATGTGAGAACTCAACTGCTGTCGCCATGCCTGTCCTGTCGTAGCGTTCCTGATGGAATTATAAAGACTGCCCCCGGTCTGCCTCGACGATGGCGACGTACTCCGCCAGGGCGGCGTGCCAGTCGCGCATGCGGTCGATGCCCAGGTCGCGCAGGGCGCGGTTTTCCAGCACCGAGTAGGCCGGGCGGCGCGCCGGCGCGCCGAACTCTTCGCTGGTGATCGGCGTCACCGGCACCGACAGCCCAGCCAGGCGGAAAATCTCGCGGGCGAACTCATACCAACTGCACGCGCCGTCGCTGGTGGTGTGATACGTCCCGTACTGCCCGCTGGTAATCAGCAGCGCGATCTGCTCTGCCAGGTCCCTGGTGTATGTCGGGGTGCACACCTGGTCGTCGATGACCTTGACGGGCTTGCCTTCGCGCGCCAGCCGCAGCATGGTGTTGACGAAGTTGCCCCCTTTGCCCATGGCGCCGGCAGTGCCGTACAACCCGCACGGGCGGATGATGTAGTGCTTACGCCAGGCCGAGCGCACCAGCAGTTCGCCGGCCAGTTTGGTCGCTCCGTAGGCGCTGATCGGGTTCGGCAGGTCGGTTTCGACGTAAGGGGTGCGCTTGGCGCCGTCAAAGACGTAATCGGTGCTGATATGCAGCAATGCGGCGTCGGTTTCCCGGCAGGCCAGCGCCAGTTGCTGCGCGGCCAGCGCGTTCACCTGCAACGCGATTGAAGCGTCCCGCTCGATATCGTCGACGCGGTGAAAGGCCGCCGTGTTGATGACCACATCCGGTTTGTATTGCGCTAGCGCCGCGCGAACATCGGCCCCATTGCCGATATCCAGCTCAAACACCGGGGACAGTCGCCCTGCCGGCGTGCCCGGCTGTATGGCTGCGACCACGTCGTGCTGCGCCAGGGCGCTGTATAGATCAGTGCCCAGTTGTCCATTTGCCCCAATGAGGATTATTTTCATCGCGTTATATTCCGCCTTGAATGCTCAGTTACCCGCCAGTCGGCTCATCAACCTCAGCCACCAGCGTTCGCGCCGGCTGCGCGCCGGAATCAGCTTCAGCCGTATCCGGCCAAACCACGTCACAAACCGCCAGCCTGGGCTGGCAAGGATATCATTCACCCGGCTCGCCAGTTGCCGGTTTGCCGCCGCCAGCGCGTTCAACTCGCTCGAAAGCTGCTCGTTCCGGGCGCGCAGCGCCGTGGCTTCAGCCTGCTTCTGTTCGCGGTCCGCGGCCAGCGCCAGCGCCTGTGAAACCTGCTGTGTGCCATCGGCCAGTTGCGCTCTCATCTGGCCGATCTCCTGATCGCGCTCAGCCAGCAGATTGCGCGACTCCAGCGCAAACGCCCGCGCGCCCGCGCTTTCCTGCGATTTCTGCCATAGTCGCCTTTCGTAGGCTTCCACCAGCCGGTAGACCGGTTCGTGCGCCTTACGGAAGCGCGTCGCCCAGCCTGTAACGAACGTCGCATCGAAGTCGACATCGCGGTAGAAGCCGTGCCGTGCGAACAGCCCCGCCCAGTAGTCCGGCGGGCGCACGTTGATGTGGGTCGCCTCGCGGTAATCGTCGGGCGTCGAACTGAACAGCACGTCGTCGCTGGCGGCGCAGAAATTGGCGACCGCGCGCTCGCACTCCTGTGGCGTCAGGTGCTCCAGCACTTCGATGCATACGATCAGGCCATAGCGGCGCGGCAGCGGGTCGAGCACCGACCCCACCCGGCAGTATGGCTTGATGTCGTCGACGACGTTCTCGATCGCGTAGGTCGAGACGTCCAGCCCGTAAGCATCGATGCCACGCGCGCGCAGCGTTTCGACCAGAAAGCCCATCGCGCAACCGGCATCCAGCGCCGACTGCGGGCCGATATCCAGCCGGATGCGCTCGGCGATATCGCCGAAAAAGCGCAGCCATTCCTCATTGCGAACATAGGCCATGCCGCAGCAATGCCGGTAATAGAACTCGTCATACAGCGAAGGCTGCCCCGGCGCGTCAGATGGCGGATTGGTCAGGATAGGCGGTTCCATGAATGCTCGACGGACAACTGCATAAGCGCTCAATATAATACAAGCGAATGATCGGCATGCGCGCCGGATGGTTAGTGTGTCTTTCCCTGTTACTGGCGGCCTGTGACCCCGGGCCGGCTCCTATTATCATCGAAACGCCGCGCGCCAGCGTTACGCCGTATACCACGCCCGCGCGACGACCCACGGTACGGATGACCGCTACAAGCGCTTCGCGGGCCGCGCTGGTGAACATCAACACCGCCGATGAAGCCGCGCTGGAACGGCTGCCGCGCATCGGCGCAAGCCTGGCAAAACGTATCATCACGTACCGCGCGCAGAATGGCCCATTCCGCCGCGCCGAGGATATCAAGAACGTGCCCGGCATCGGCGATGCCATCTATGGCGCCATCAAGGCGCTGATTACGGCAGAGTGAACGCAACCCCCTGAGCAGCCGGCGCCAACGCGGAAGTCCCCGAAACGCCATTCGCATGAGGTATCATCAACAACCAAATGGCGAACAGGATACCCGTGGCTGTCCTCGGCGCGACAGGCGCCGTCGGGCAGCGCTTCATCCAGCTTCTTCAAGACCATCCGGTGTTTGAGATCGCGGCGTTGACCGCCTCGGACCGCAACGGGGGCAAGCGCTATGCGGATGCGGCGCACTGGGTCATCGAAGGCGACGTGCCGGCCGCCGTGCAGGATATGGTGCTGCTGCCTACCAACGCCGGCATCACCGGCTCGCGCGCCGACGTGCGCGTAGCCTTCAGCGCGCTGCCCAACGACTCCGCGCAGGTTGCCGAACCGGAATTTGCGCAGGCGGGCGTCACCGTCTTCTCCAATGCGTCGTTCCACCGCATGGTGAAGGACGTGCCGCTGGTCATTACAGAAGTGAACGCCGGCCATCTGTTGCTGCTGAAGCAGCAGCGCAGCGCGCGCGGCTGGAGCGGCGGCATTGTGTGCAACACCAATTGCACCGTCAGCGGGCCGGCCATGTCGCTGCGGCCGCTGTACGATGCCTTCGGCGTCAAGCGGGTGTTCGCCGTATCCATGCAGGCCGAAAGCGGCGCTGGCTATCCGGGCGTGCCATCGCTCGACATCACCGATAACGTGCTGCCTTTCATCAAGGGCGAAGAGGACAAGATGGAAGCCGAGGCGCGCAAGCTGCTGGGCACGCTGCGCGGCGACTATATCGAGGACGCGCCGATCGGCCTCAGCGCCCACTGCAACCGCGTGCCGGTCACGGATGGGCACATGGTCACCATGTCGGTGGAACTGTCGTCGCCGGCCAGCCCGATGGAAGCGATTCGCGTTCTGAACGCCTTTCACTGTGCCGACGTGGATGGCCTGCCCATGGCGCCCGCTCGGCCGATCGTTGTGCGCGACGAAGTGGATCGCCCACAGCCCCGCCGCGACCGCATGGCCGGCAAGGGGATGACCACGGTGATCGGGCGGGTGCGCGCCGAACCCCTGTTCGGCGACTGCGGCGTCAAGTTCATGACGCTATCGCACAATACGATACGCGGCGCCGCAGGCGGCAGTCTTTTGAATGCCGAACTGTGCGCCAGATGGGGGTTGATATGAAGAACATCGCAGTGATCGGGGTTGGTTACGTGGGGCTGGTAACCGGCACGTGCTTTGCCGATATGGGCAACCATGTCATCTGCCTGGACGTAAACGAGGAGCGCATCGCCAACCTGCGCAAGGGCGTCATGCCCATTTACGAACCCGGCCTGGAAGAAATGGTGCGCCGCAACGTCAACGCCGGCCGCCTGTCGTTCGAAACCTCGTATGCCAAATCGTTGAACGACCCGGAATGCCCGGCCAACATGGTCTTCATCGCCGTCGGCACGCCGGAGGGCGTGGACGGCGAGGCCGACCTGCGCTATGTGCGCGCAGTGGCCGAATCCGTGGCTGATGTCGTGAACCACCCGGTGATCATCGTCAATAAAAGCACTGTGCCTGTAGGAACGGGCGACTGGGTGGCGGATATCGTCAGTCATAAACAACCTGCAGAGGTGCCCTTCAGCGTGGTCAGCAACCCCGAATTCCTGCGCGAGGGCACAGCCATCAGCGACTTTCTCAACCCGGATCGCATCGTGCTGGGTTCGCTGGATCGCAGCGCGGCGGAAGCGGTGGCGCAGTTGTATATCCCGCTGCGCGCGCCCATCATGGTCACCGACCTGCGCACCGCGGAAATGATCAAATACGCCAGCAACGCCTTTCTGGCGACCAAGATATCGTTCATCAACGAGATTGCCAATATCTGCGAGGCGCTG
>JAKALH010000464.1 GCA_021813225.1 Chloroflexota bacterium | reverse complement strand
CGCACACCATGCAGATGGCATGCAATTTATCCACTTCCTCAGCAAGCGCCATCAACAACGGCATCGGGCCGAACGGTTCGCCGCGGAAATCCATATCCAGACCCGCTACGATCACCCGCTTACCGCGTTCGGCCAGTTCTTCACAGACGTCGGTGACTTCCCAGTCGAAGAACTGTACTTCGTCGATCGCGACAACATCCACTTCCGGCCCAACCAGTTGCAGGATTTCATTAGCCTGCCCTACTGCCAACGCCCCGGTATGGATTCCGCTGTGCGAACTCACACGGTCCTGGCCGTACCGCACGTCCAGCATCGGCTTGAACACCTGAACCGTCAGGCGCGCGATTTCGGCGCGTTTGACGCGGCGGATCAGCTCTTCGGATTTGCCGCTAAACATGCTGCCGCAGATTACTTCGATCCATCCGCCGTTGTGTTGTTGCTTCATGGTTTATTACACGCTTTATGCATGGCGCTGGGTGTTGTCACTGGATTATAGTCGGCGCATCCGCATATCTGCTGTCATTCGAGGCGACACAAGACAATCGCATTACTGGGATATAGTGCGGTAAAATAAAGATGATGGTAGTTTGTTTTATTAAACTATGATCGTATCTGTCCGCCTGGGCGACTGAAGTACAGTCCACCGGCCATGAGGCGGCGAGAATATCCAACTGATTGTGTTGTATGAAACAAGGAGTGCATTCGATGAGCATTAATGAGTATTTCGACAATGACGCATTAGTCAGCACGGTATGGCTGGCCGAGCACCTGAGCGATCCCGCCATCCGAATCGTCGAATCCGATGAAGACACACTCTTGTATGACGCGGGACATATTCCCGGCGCTGTCAAGATTGACTGGGTCGCCGACCTGAACGACCAGACTGTGCGAGACTATATCTCGGCACAACAGTTTGCGGAGTTGCTGAGTCGGAAAGGAATCGGGAGAGATACCACCATCATTTTCTATGGCGACAAGAGCAACTGGTGGGCGGCTTACGCCTACTGGGTGTTTCAATTATTCGGTCACGACAAAGCGAAGTTGCTCAACGGCGGGCGCAAGAAGTGGATCGACGAGAAGCGCGAGATAACCCGGGTTGTGCCGAGTTACCCTCAGACCCGCTACCCGACCCCGCAGCGCGACGACACGAAAATCCGGGCGTTGCGCGACCAGATAATCGCGCATGTGCGCGTCAATGGCGCACTCGTCGATGTGCGCAGCCCGCAGGAGTTCACCGGAGAGCGCCTGCACATGCCGGACTACCCGAATGAAGGTGCACTGCGTGGCGGACATATTCCCGGCGCGCGCAGCATCCCCTGGGCGCAGGCCGTACAGGACGATGGCACGTTCAAGCCGCGCTCCGAGCTGGAGGCGCTTTATGGCGGCAAGAGCATCACGCCCGATAAGGACATCATTGTGTATTGCCGCATCGGAGAGCGCAGCTCGCACACCTGGTTTGTGCTGACCCGCCTGCTGGGCTACCCTAACGTCAGAAATTACGACGGAAGCTGGACGGAATGGGGTAACGGCGTCGGCTTACCGATCGAAAAACCCTGAACTCGTTGATATAATCGCGCCATCACATTAGGCGGACATTACAGAACAGGGTACCCATTTGCCTGACTTCGCTTACGCTTGCAAGCTCATCGACATACAGGATAACCAGATACTGGCTATCGACATCGACGAGACACCTGTTGCGCTGGCGCGGGTTGAGGGCCGCATTGTGGCCTTCGGTGATGTGTGCACGCACGATGACGGACCGCTGGCGGAAGGCGAGATCGATGGCGATTGTGTCGTCTGCCCGCGCCACGGCGCGCGCTTCAACCTGTTTACAGGGCAGGCCACACTTCCGGCTCCTCAGCCGATTCCAATCTATGAGACTAGAATTGACGGCGAGGATATAATGGTGCAACTGCACCAATGAGCGCATGTCGATGCGGCTGAGGCGCAGTATACTTGCAATTCAATAGTCTGGTGATCTTCGGGGCAGGGTGAAATTCCCGATCGGTGGTCGGGCCGCACGGCCCACAGCCCACGAGCGCATTGTGAGATGCGCATGATCTGGTGCAATGCCAGAGCCGACGGTTACAGTCCGGATGTAAAGAAGATCAGCGCGCCGCAAGTCGTCAGCCGCAAGGGTGGCGCATATATGCTGCCGCATACTCAGCCCCGATGTGTTACCACGGGGCTGTTTCTATGGCAACATCCATCAACGGAATCAATAGAGCCGCCGGGAGCCAACCGGCCGGCCTTTCGAAAACGACGGCGCAGGTCTGGCTGCTGCGCGCCGCGCCGTTCATCCTGCTGGCCGTGTTCCTGCTGGCATGGCACTTGATCAGCCTCAACTACCCGCCCTTCATCCTGCCCGGGCCGGTCAGCGTTGCCGTCACGCTGATCGATAAGCTGCGGGACGGCACATTGATCTACCATACGGCAATCACCCTGTCCGAAGCGATACCCGGTCTCGTCGTCGGGGCGCTGTTCGGCTTTGTGACCGGATACCCCATCGCCAAATCGCCTGTCGTCGACCGGCTGCTGTCGCCTTTCATCGTGGCGTCGCAGGGCGTGCCGTTCATCGCCATCGCCCCATTGCTGCTGATCTGGTTCGGCAACGGCATCGGGGCCAAGGTGTTCCTGTGCGCCATCGTCGTATTCTTCCCCATCACCATCAACGTCATCGTAGGATTGCGCGGCATCTCGCCCATCCTGCGCGAATTGTTCCGCTCGATGAACGCCACGCGCTGGGAAACCTTCTGCAAGCTGGAATTGCCGGCTGCGCTGCCGCTTATGCTGGCCGGGCTGCGCGTGGGCGGCACCTTATCGATGATCGGCGCTCTGGCAGCGGAATTTCTCGGCACCGATCGAGGGCTTGGATTCGTTATCAACCAGGGCCGCGGATTGTATGACACTCCGCTGGTGCTGGCCGGTATCGTTACGACGGTCCTGACGGCGCTGGGCATTTATGGCGGCATTCGGCTGATCGAACGAACACTGATCAAATAATAGGAACGAGATTCTCAGATCAAAGGTGAACAACATGTCTACAAAAAAATACCTACTGGCCGTCGCGCTGCTTCTGTCCGCATGCAGCACAGCGCCCGCCGCGGCGCCGA
>JAKALH010000463.1 GCA_021813225.1 Chloroflexota bacterium | reverse complement strand
CGGTCGAAAAAATAGGCGCAGGCATGGGGAGGCATGCCTGCGCCACTAACGTTGGCAGATGGATGCCGGAACGTCAGTTGCCCGCTGTCGATACGCTGTCTACGCCGCCGAGCTGATCGCCGACCTGCTGTTCCAGGTTCACGGTATCCGTCAGGGTATCCGTTGTGCTGGTCTTTACTTCGGCGCCCGTGGTCTCTACGGTTTCCACCGTTCCGTCGGCGGTCGTCTGATCGCCGACCTGCTGCTCAACCTGCTGGTCGATCAAGTCGCCATCGGCGCCGGTTGTAACGTCCTCATTTGCTGTGACAGTCGCTGATTGCGACTGCGACTGCGACCCCGGGTTCGGCGCCTGAGCAAATGCCGCTGCCGCCGGTATACCGGCTACACTGAGCGCGATCGCTCCGGCAGCGCCGATGGCTCCAACCGTTTTCAAGTTCAGTTTCTTCATGGACAAAGACCTCATTACGTATCCTGCTGGACTCGCGCGTGATTGCGCGGCCGATGGACGCTAGAGTACACGCCCGAAATGAAGCCTGCATGAAGCCAACATGAAGCGCCCGCCCCTGCGGAGCGCGCGTTTCTTATGGAACTATCGAGGAAAGGAGCGGTGCGAGGCCGCTCCTTTCATTCAGTTGTTATTCAGTTTTAGAAGTTGCCGTCAAGGTTGCTTCCGCCCTGCTGCTCCAGTTGCTGGCCCGGGCCGGCCTGAATCGTATCCAGATCGGCGCCTTTGGCTTCAACGGTTTCACCGGCTGCCGGCGCTTCGATCGTATCCGTGCCGGTCACAACCGACTGGGACTGAACCGGTGGATTCGGCGCCTGCGCGAAAGCCGTGGCAGCCTGCATGCCGACAACGCCCAGCGCAATCATACCGGCTGCGCCCAGGGCCCCGATGGTTTTGAGATTCAACTTTTTCATTTTATCCGTTCCTTTTCTTTCTTTTGGGCACACCGAATTGCGTGCTCAACGATTCACAGCTTATCCCGCAGGAGTGAAATGCCAGTGAAGCTGATGTGAAGAGAGCTTCAGCTTCGGAATCAAGGCGCTGCGGCTGGCAGCGGGGAACCCGGCAGGTGTTCGTGTCTGTGTCTCATGTCGCAATTTCTGCGACAGGCATCTGATACCCTCATACTGGAGCGAAGTGATATGATCAATGATACGGGCCTGCATTCAACCGCGCTTCATCGCAACAAGCGGGTATTCTGTATTGCAACTTCACATTCGGGGGTGTGCATGTCTCGGACGACCAAGCGTTCGACCCGTCTGAAGGACATCGAGGAGTATCTGTTGACGCGCCGGCAGCCGGTGTCTGTCAAAGAGATAACCGATCACTTCGAGGTGCATCGTTCCACGATCTACCGGTCGCTTGACGATCTGGAATCGGAGTGGGAGGTTCCGATCGTGCACGAAGACGACAGGCGGGTGTGGATCGACCGCCAGCGTTATCTGACCGATGTCCGCCTGAATCTGAACGAGGCGGCGACGGTGTTTATCGCCGCGCGTCTGCTGGCGCGCTATTCGGATAAGCCGAATCCTCATGCCGTTAAGGCGTTGACCAAACTGAGCATCGCGCTGGAACACGTGGCGCCGCAGATGGCACGTCACATTGCGGCGACATCCGATCAGTTGGACCGGGTGTTAAGCGAACCGCAGAAGGAATACATGGACTGCCTGGAGGCGTTGACACGGGCCTGGGCTGACGGCGTGCGCGCGGTGATCGTGCAGCGCGAAGCGCCGGATGTGGAGCGCACCTTCGAGCCGTATTTCATCGAGCCGAGCGCGGTGGGGTATTCCACCTACGTGATCGGTTACGACCACCACCGGCGCGATATCCGCACGTTCAAGGTGGAGCGCCTGCTGCGCGTGCGGCTCACTGTGGAACCGTATGCGATCCCGGATGACTTCGACCCGTATGCGCTGCTGGCGGGCGCATGGGGCGTGAACTGGGGGGCCGGCGGGCGGCCCACCGACGTGGTGTTGCGCTTTGCCGGCGGGCGCGCGGCGCAGCGCGTGCGGGAGACGAACTGGCACGAGACGCAGCGCATCGAAGACCTGCCGGACGGCGGTTGTGTTCTGCGCATTCAGGTGGGCAGCACGCAGGAGATGAAGCCGTGGATACGCCAGTGGGGCTGCGACTGCGAGGTGCTGGCCCCGGCGGAACTGCGCGCCGAGATTGGTGAGGAGATGCGTAGGGCGGGGGAATTGTATGGAGATCAGCAGTGAAAGGAGCGCATATGAATTACAGCAATCTGTTTCTGAAGGCGACCGGGTATGAACCGTTTCCGTATCAGAGCCGGCTGGCTGAGGGCGAAGTGTGGCCTGACCTGCTGGAAGCGCCAACCGGCGCGGGTAAGACGGCGGCGATCGTGCTGGCCTGGCTATGGCGGCGCCGCTATAGCGCAAAGAAGATCAGAGCCGAAACGCCGCGACGGCTGGTCTATTGCCTGCCAATGCGGGTGCTGGTTGAACAGACGCGCGATTGTGTAAGAGGATGGCTGGACAAACTTGGTTTGGGCGCCGAGATCGGTGTGTTTGTCCTGATGGGTGGAGAGAAGGCCGATGATTGGGATTTGTATCCTGAACGCGAAGCCGTACTGATCGGCACACAGGATATGCTGATCTCACGGGCGTTGAATCGTGGTTATGCATTAGGCCGCGCTCACTGGCCGATGCCCTACGGCCTGCTCAATAATGATAGCCTGTGGGTGTTCGATGAAGTGCAACTCATGGGCAGCGGCCTCGCCACCACCGCGCAACTGGCGGCCTTTCGCGAGAGGTTCGGCGTATGGGGTAATTGCCCGACGCTGTGGGTCTCAGCCACCTTGCGCTCAGAATGGTTGAGCACAGTAGACTTCCGCGCGAAAGTCGAAGCGGGCCTCACGCCCCACGCGTTGACAAAAGACGAGTGGCGAGCGAGCGATAGCCGGCTGACCGAGCGTTTGAAAGCCAAGAAAGTGTTGGCACAAGCCAAGTTCACCGCCGATGATCCGAACAAACTGGCTGACGAGATTCGGTCAGCGCATCAGCCTGAGACATTGACGCTGGTAGTGGTGAACACGGTGAAGAAGGCGATGGGGCTGTATGAGGCCCTGACCGTGCCAGCCGCCGTGCCCAAGCGAGGTGAGAAA
>JAKALH010000462.1 GCA_021813225.1 Chloroflexota bacterium | reverse complement strand
TGTTGGGGCGGCTACATCTTCAACCGCGCGCAGAACGAGTTCGTCTTGCGCCAGGGGCCGGTCTTCGCCAATATCATCCTGGCCGACGAAATCAACCGCGCCTCGCCGCGCACGCAATCCGCGCTGCTGGAAGCCATGCAGGAGTTTCAGGTCACGCTGGAAGGCGAGACGCGCCGGCTGCCGCAGCCGTTCATGGTCATCGCTACGCAGAACCCGATTGAGTACGAGGGCACCTTCCCGCTGCCCGAGGCGCAACTGGACCGCTTCATCATGAAGCTGTCGGTGGGTTATCCCTCGGCGGATGAGGAGCAGGAAGTGCTGAAGCGCCGCCGCGAACGCCGCCGCGACGCCGTCGACCTGCAGCCGGTCACCGATGCGGACGGGCTGCTGCGCATCCGCGAAATCGTGGAGCAGGTCTACGTCGACCCCGATATCGAGCGCTACATCGTCGAGCTGGCGCGCCGCACGCGCTCGTATCGCCAGGTGGCCGTGGGCGCCAGCCCGCGCGGCTCGCTGGCGCTGCTCAAGCTGGCGCGCGCCAGCGCCGCCATGCAGGGGCGCAGCTACGTGCTGCCCGACGACATCAAGCAGTACGCCGGGCCGGCGCTCAGCCACCGCCTGATACTGGAGCCGGACCTGTGGACGTTCCCGCACGCCGCCGCCGAAATTGTGGCCGATATCGTCAAAACCGAGCCGGTTCCGGTGCTGGAAGAGCGATGACCGGCTCCGGCGCGCGCGCCCTGGCGCTGTTTGCGCTCATCTTCGCCCTGCTGATCGCGGGGCTGGCGACGCTGAACGGCGGTGTCATTGCGCTGGCGATTCCGCCGGCGCTGTACCTGGGGCTGGCGCTGCTGAACCGGCCGGGCGGGTTCAACGCGCGCGCCGTCCGCACGCTCAGCCTGGCGCACGTCTCGCCGGGGCAGGTCGTGGATGTCAAACTCGTCGTCGCCGTGGAAGGGTTGCAGGGCGGCGAACTGGCCGTGCAGGACCACGTGCCCGCCGGGCTGGAAGTCGTCTCCGGCGATGCCAGCGCGCTGGTGACGCTGCCGGCCGGCGCGCCGGTGACGCTGGAGTACAGCGTGCGCGGCCGGCGCGGGGAGTTCGGCTTCGGCGCGGTGACCCTCATTGCGCACGACATGACCGGCGTCTACGAGCGGCGCGCCACAGTCTCGGTCCCCGCCGGCCTGCTCATCCGCCCCAACGTGCGCAAGCTGCACCCGATCGCCCTGCGCCCGCCGCGCACGCATGGCTTCGCCGGGCCGATTCCCGCGCGCCAGAGCGGCTCCGGCGTGGATTTCTTCGGCCTGCGCCAGTACCAGTCCGGCGACCGCCTGCGCTGGGTGAACTGGCGCGTGTCGGCCCGCCATGAGCGCAGCCTGTTCACCAACGAGTACGAGCAGGAGCGCATCGCCGATGTGGGGCTGATCCTGGACGCACGAGCGCAGAACGACGTGCGCACGCCGGGGGATTCGCTGTACGACCGCACGACACAGGCCGCCGCCTCGCTGGCCGACATGCTGCTGGACCAGGGCAACCGCGTCGGCCTGCTGATTTACGGGCGCGGGCGCGAAGGGGTTTTCCCCGGCTACGGCAGCCGCCAGCGCGAGCGCATCTACCGCGCGCTGGGGCGCACCGCCGCCGGCCACAATTACGCGCTGGAAAGCCTGATGCAGTTGCCGGTGCGCTTCTTCCCCGCTGGCTCGCAGATTATCTTCATCGGCCCGCTGACCGGCGCGGACGACAGCATCGTGCTCACGCGCATGCGCGCCAACGGCTACGGCGTCATCGCGCTCAGCCCCGACCCAGTCGATTTCGAGCTTGCGTCGCTGCAGGCGGATGCAGCCCCGGCAGGCGTGCCGGACTACCGAAAAGCCGCCCGCCGCATCGCGCAGGTGGAGCGCCAACTGGCCGTGGCCGGCCTGCGCCGTGTGGGCGTGCAGGTCGTGGACTGGCATGTCGACTGCCCGCTCGATCAGGCATTGCACGAGACGCTGTTGCGCCAACCGTTGCAGTACCGTCCGGCGGGCGGGGGGCGGGCCGTATGAAGCGCACCACTATCCTGCTGATCGGCTGTGTGGCCGTGTCCGCAGTCGCGCTGGGGGCGGGCTATATCATGGGCGGCGTGTACATCGGCGGGCTGGTTGCCCTGCTGGCGGCCGCGCTATGGCTGCTGGCCGCCTTCCTGGGCAACCGAACCGCCGCAACCACGCTGGGCTGGGTGTGCTTCAGCGGCGCGGCGGCGGCTGGCATGCTCATCGGGCTGCAAGCGGGGCTGATGCTGGTGGCGCTGGTGGCCGCGCTGTGCGCCTGGGATATTGCCAACTTCGAGCAGCGCCTGAGCGCCGCCGCGCGGGTGGATAACGCCGCCCTGCTGGAGCGCCGCCACCTGCGCGCGCTGGCGCTCACCGGCGCGGCCGGGCTGGCCCTGGGCGCGGCTGCCCTGCTGGCGCGCATGGAGATCAGCTTTGGCGCGGCTGCCGTCGCGGCGGTTGCGGCAGTCGTGCTGCTGGGCTGGCTGGCGCGCTCGGAAGGCTGACCCCAGCAAAGGAGCCGCCAGCCTTCGTCGTTTATTTGCCAGGGCGGGCGCGCCGTTGCGCAGAAACGAAGAGCGCAGCGATCCCCGCGCCGAGGATGACAAACCCGACGCCGCACGCTCCCAGCAACAGACCTATCGGCGTGCCGGCGGTATTGCTGATGGTGTTGACAACCGTAAAGCCCGGTTGCAGGAAGTTGCCCAGTTGAATCTGATCGGCAGAAATCACTTTGGGGTTGAACCAACGCTATTTTTTGTGCACATAAGGTTGTAATAATGCTTCGAAAGCATAATTTTTATGCTATGCAAAGAGATACAGCTATGCACTGGCAGCACCAATGGATTACAGATCGGTTACTTAATGCGATGGTTTATCTATGATGCCGACACTCACGCAATCTATTCCGATTTGCCACTCATCCGCTTGCACAGCAACAATACAAGGAGGCATACCGAAGATACTACCTGCACCAGAAATGTAAATACGTACACATACGTAGTAAATCAGGGGGAGTTCGAGTCTGCACGACACGCGCCATCGGATGAAAAGCGGAAAACATGCGGAACGACCGGGCCGATACGGCTGACGGCATAGCGGAAAAATA
>JAKALH010000461.1 GCA_021813225.1 Chloroflexota bacterium | reverse complement strand
GTCGTCGTCGAATGTATCGCCGGGGTTCCAGTTGCTGCTGGGGTAGTTGCCGCGCGCCGGTTCGACATTCAGGTTGCCCAGGACTTCGGCGTTGCGCCCCAGCACACTGACGCTGAAAGCGTAATTAGTATCTGTAGCTTTCAGAACGTGCCACCTCAGGCGCACATGGGCGTAGTGGCGTTGTCCTTCACGATCGGCCAGGTAGGTGGTGCTGGCGCTTACGGCAGTCACCTGCGCGATGTCGCCAAAAGTCAGTAGGGCCGATGCGCTTTCCGCCGTCTTTTGTATGGCCGGCAGTGCATAAGCCGGAGCGATGAATGCGAACGGAACGCACAGTGCGAATATCGCCAGCATTACAACCGCAATCTGCGGTAATGCAAGCGGGGCGCGGGCCTGCCGGGACGTGAGTCCGGATGGCGTACGGCTTCGCTTTCCAATCCTCCAGTCTCTCAACCCGGCCAGCAGCACAGCCCACCCGTATCCAATCAGCACGGCATATCCGGACAGAGCCGGCATCAGGTAGCGCCCGGGCAGCAGGTCCGGATTCTGGTAGAAGACAGCCCGATAGCCCGGCAGCAGCAGCATGGCAATCGCCATCAACGCCAGCAGTGCCAGCCCGGTGTGCACAGCTCTATCGGTACGCCGCCAGCCTGCTATCGTTCCGACGATGCCAATGACCGTGAACAGCGCCAGGATCGTATAAACCGCGTCCGGCATCTGCACATTGCCCCAACCGAAGGTGCCCCAGAACGTGCGGAAGGCGTTGATGAATATATCCGGCAGCCAGCGGTCGCGCAGGCCGACCAGCAGGCCGGCGCCGATGACGCTGGCCGGCGCCTGTACCAGCGGATTTTCTGCGGCGCGATCGACGATCCACTGGCCGTAGCGCAGATAGTTGCTCAGATAGAACGGACCGGCAACCAGCAGCGCGACTAAAAATGTAAGGGCGCCGCGCCACAGCAGCGACGTGAACCGCCAGTGCCGCCGCCATGCGATGAAAAGCAGTGCGATGCCGGTGAATGGGACAAAGATCAGCGCGCTGTTTTTGGACCACAGGCTGAGCGCCAGCGCCAGTCCAGTCAGGACGAATGGAAGCGCCCGCGCCCATGTAGGAGCGCGCGTGCTGCCGTGCGACTCATCCATCTGGCTGATAGTGACCAGCAGATAGGCCAGCATCGCGCCCGTCAGGCTGACCATAATGTCATTGTTGACCATGGCAGCCATGAAGAGCACCTGCGGGTTGAACGCGGCCACTGCGGTGCTCAACAGTGCCGCAGCAGGAGTGCTGATGAAAAGGCGGCGCGTCATGGCCGCTATCAGCCATATCATCAGCCCGCTCAGAATCGTGCTGACCAGGCGCGCCGCATGGATAGCCAGTATGGTGCCATGCCACGGGAAAGCCTCGCCGCGCTCGCGCAGCAGAATGCGCGTCCCGCGCCGATTCGTGCCGTCGAAGGCGAACACGTTGACCTGCGGCGTCAACTGGTCGCTGCGGTCGACCCAGAAAGTAAGTCCTGCGACGACAAGATAGTACAGCGGCGGCTGGTGCGACTGGTCCAGGAACGCTTTGTCGCTGCTGCGCGCGTCGGGTAACCCCCCGGTCGTCGCGATGTGGTTGACATAGGCATAATGGCCGGTTTCATCATGGGCTTCCCACGGCGGCACGACGATGCCGAACAATACGGCGAGTGCCACGTGCGCGAGTACGATGTACCGTTGCCAGCGTTCGAGTTGTGGCGTTGACATCCACGCGCGATTATCGCATGGGCGCGCTGCAATGCGCCGGACCTGATGACCTGCCGAAGGCGCAGTTATAATGAAGTCTCATGGCATTCCTCGATAAACTCACGCACGCTCAGCAGAAGAATCGTTCCTTTTTGTGTGTCGGGCTGGATATCGTTGTCGCCAATACCCCTCTGCCGCTGCAGGGTCACGATGAACCGATGCTCCCGTTTGCACGCGCTATCATTGAAGCGACTCAGGACCTGGTGTGCGCCTACAAACCCAACCTGGGTTTCTATCTGGCAGAAGGCGCTGCCGGGATCGTGGCGCTGGAACGCATCGTCAGGGCTATTCCTGATGATATCCCCATCATACTGGACGGTAAGTTCGGCGATATCGGCAATACCGCCCAGGCTTATGCGCGCGGTGCATTTGAACAGTTCAAAGCCGATGCCGTTACATTGTCGCCTTATATCGGCAGCGACTCGGTCAAGCCGTTTCTGGCCGATCGTGAACGCGCTGCGTTTGTGCTGGCGCGCACCAGTAACCCGAATGCGGGCGAGTTTCAGAATCTCGCGTCGGACGGGCGCCCCCTTTATGAACAGGTCGCACGGTTGGCGGAGCGTTGGCACGCCGAAGGTCCCGGCGCCTGCGGACTCGTGGTGGGTGCGACGGCGCCGCAGGAGCTGCAGCGCATTCGTTCGATCGTCCCGGACCTGCCGTTCCTCATCCCCGGAATAGGCGCGCAGGGCGGTGACCTCGAAGCGGCTGTTCAGCATGGTGAAACCCGCAGCGGCATTGGGCCGGTGATCAATGTATCGCGCAGCGTGCTGTATGCCTCGCGCACCGCCAACTTCGCCGAAGCTGCCCGCCAGGCGGCGCTGGCAATCGTCGAACAGATGCGCCAGTCTATGAAAAGCATGGAACACGACGGATAAAACATGGAAGAACAGCAAACTCTTGCGGATCATCTTTACGACATCGGTTGCGTCAAATTCGGGCAATTCAAGCTGAAGTCCGGCCTGATATCGCCCATCTACATCGACCTGCGCCTGCTGGTGTCGCACCCGCAGGTGCTGCGCAAGGTAGCGGTCGCCATGGCGGCGAAGATAGCCGGCGCCGGTCTGGAAGCCCCTCTGCGATTTGACAGGCTGGCGGCCATCCCGTACGCCGGGCTGCCCATCGGTGTAGCCGTCGGGCTGGAGACCGGCAAGCCGCTGATCTACCCGCGTAAAGAAGCCAAAGACTACGGCACAGCCCGGTTGATTGAAGGCGATTTCAAAGCGGGTGAAGTTGCGCTGCTGGTCGATGATCTGATCACCAGGGGGACATCTAAAATCGAGTCGCTCAAACCGCTGACCGACGCCGGTCTGAAGGTGAACGACGTGCTGGTGCTGATCGACCGCGAGCAGGGCGGCCG
>JAKALH010000027.1 GCA_021813225.1 Chloroflexota bacterium | reverse complement strand
GATGACCTGCACACCGGTCAAAGGCGCAGGCAATTCATTCCTGGCCGGCTTGCTGGCCGGGACCGCTGCGTCAGAGAAAAATTGCAGGTCCCACGATTCGGCGTTCAGGGACGGTGTGATATTCGTTTCGTTCATCTTTCCAGACCTCCAGTTCATCAATTGCCCGTTATGGGTTCGCCATTCAGACACCGATCAGCGCGGCATGCCACCGAGCACACCCGCCGCGACCTGCACCATGCCGACTACTGCGAAACCGGCGCAGGCCAGCGCCGCCAGCGCCAGCAGCACACAGCCGCAGCCGCGCCGGCTCAATCGACCGATCAACCATTTCATGCCTGCCTCCTTTCCCGTGCCTCTGTCACTTTGTCAACACCAGAACAAGCATGATGACGAAGAATGACGTGAGCGCGAGCGAGACGGGCGCGGTGCGCCCGTCGGCGCTCGACTCGTAAGAGCGCCAAGCCCTGTGCGCCCGCTCACTGCGTGACGAATTGCCGGCCCGCGCACTGAAGCGCGGCAGCAGAAGAAGGCACACCGCGCACACGCCGATCAGCAATCCGGTGAATAAGTCACTCATTCCCATCTCCCTTGTTCAACCTGCGCTCTCAATCGGGAAACGTGCAGGTCGAATACTGCATCCATCATGCGATGCCGGCTTGCGCGTTGCAAGGGGGGTCAACCCGCGTCGCTGCTAGGGTTTACCCTAATCGTCTGTGGATACGCAGTTGACAGTGGGAGATGAGGATCAAGAGGGTTTTCCGGTGCACCATGCCGGACATGCGCAATCAGCTTCTCGCTTCAGGCGCTGGAGATGACGTTCGGTATCGTCAGCACGCCTGGTGGCAAAAATGCGGGCACAGCAGCCCCGTGTGCCTACCGCGTCTCCTGCGACTGCGCGTCCGGGTCGTCTGGATCGATCAACTGGCGCCACTCGAAGTACGGGCTGTACAGGCGGATCAGCTCTTCGCGGAAGGCGCGTGGTGCGAAGTCGCGGTCCAGACGGTCCCCCAGCTCCAGCCGCAGGTGAAGGACCAGTTGCTCCACGCGCTTGACGCTCTTGTGAATATCATGGGCAATTTTGGCGTTGCCCAGGCCGCCGATCACGATCATGCTCAGCAACTTTTGCTTCTCGAGGTCCAGCGACCGGTAGACCCTGCCGGCTTTTGCCAGGCGCGACTCGAAGCTCTCGTCCATCACCGCAATCGGGACGGGAATGATGAAGGCGTCGTCGGAGGACGCAGCGTGCAGTTGGCGGCTGGCCTGGAATGCGGGCGTGGAGCCCAGCAGCCACAGCCGATCTGCGCCGGGCCGGAAGCGGAACTGCGCCACCGCCATGGCGTACATGGTCATGCCCTTGCGCCCGCCGGCGGCGCTGAAGTGGATGTTGTGGCCTGCATCGCGCACGCGCACCACCTCGCCGTCGATGGCGCGGAACACGGCGCGGGCGTCCTGGGCGGAGTAGATATCGTAGATGGGGGCATGATTCGCCAGGCGCAGCGGTACGTAATAGTCAGCCTGCACGACGCCGGCGCGGATGTAGTTCGCCATCTCAGCGCGCACGGCGTCCAGGGAAGCCTGAATCGGGTCGGGGCGCTCGCCGTCGCGCACCGGGCGCGGCTGCGTGTGGATGATGACTGCCTCGTGGAAGCGCAGCCCATAGTCCTGGTGCAGGCGGTCGATGACCACTGTGACCACCTGGGGTTCGGTGCCCAGCGTGGCGATGAAGGCGGACCTGGCGGATGTCGGGACGGTCATCGATACCTCCTGTGCTGCTGGAATGTATGATACGCGCAGGACTCAGGCGCATCAAGGCTGCGGTGTCTTTGATGGCGCCATGCCCTTCACGCGTCAACCAGCCACTGCCATGATCCGGTCGACGCGAAAGGTGCGCTCGGCCATGCGGATATGGCAGTAAGCAATCAGATAGGGCACGCCGGCGCGCCACTCGATCCGCAGCGGATCGACTTTGCGGCGGGTGATCTCATCGCGGGAAGGCGTATAGTAGTCGATCATCAGGGTCTGTTCGTTATCTATAGCCGCCTGTAAGGCGGTGAGGGTGCGTGCCAGGGGTGCAGGCAGGTCGCGCGGTGCAGCAGGGGCAGGCTGCCTGCGCTGCTGCTCGTACTGTTGCACACAATCCTCGACCAGTTGTTCGGCAATGGCGCGGTCGCGCGGCGTGAGCTGCCGTTCCACGGCGCGCAGGACGGCATCGGGCGGCTGCGCGCGGGGCGGGATGGCATCGGGCAGCGCGCCGCACAGCAGGGCGCACACATAGAGGTGCATCAGGGCCAGCTGATCGAGACCGTGCGGCCCGCGCGAGCGAGTATGCGGGTCGGATTGCAGGTGTGCCTGCGGCGACAGGCCGCGGCGTTGCAATTGGGCGACCAGGATTGAGGCGCGCTCGGCACGCACCTCGGCGATGCGCGGGGTAATGGTGCGCCGGACGGACGGCAACATCCGCCTGTCGGCGAGCAGCGCCGTAAGACGTTCGGGCGTATCCACTTCCAGCAGGACAGCCGGGCTGATGGTGAGACGCCTGCTGTCTTCAGCCCACTGGCCCAGCAGATCGCGAACTTTGAGCGGCAATGGCGCGCGGGTGGCGGACTCAAGGAAACGGATGATCTGCGTCAGTGTGCTTCCGGATTGCAACGCGCGCTGGATCAGTTGAGGCGCAAGGCGGTAGCGGCGCTGCGGAATACGCGCCACGGGCTGAGCGTACCGGCTGAGTTCGTAAAGCATCACGGCTGGCGCACCGGGCGGCACAATCAGCGATCCGACCGACGTCATCTTTGGTGCACTGACAGGTTGTGCGGTTGCAGGCTCGCCGCCTGATGCAGGTTGCAGTAAGAGGCGGGCGCGGGTGTGGAGCCGCGCAGCATCCCGCCGTTGTGCGCCGCGCGGCATGAGCAGATCGAACCAGTCGAGGTAACGCAGCAGCTTCTGCAAGTCTGCGTTGAGGTCGATATCATCGGATGGCCGGATGGGCAAACGGGCGGAGAGCGCCGCCAGGGTAAGGGGATGCGTGGGATTCTGTTGAAGCGCAAACAGGAGCAGTGGCAGCGGCAGGTGTGACCGGCTGGCCTGCCAGCGCGGCAGACGAAAGGCGCACCAGATGATGCGAGCCTGGGGGCTGTTGTCCAGAAGCCCCGCATGCACCAGCGCGCGGGCGCGTTCTGTGGGCGACAAGGTGGCCCAGTGTGCTGCGGCCGGCGTCGGCTTCAGGAAGCCGCTGGTCGGGGCGATGAGGCGCGCGCACTCGCACAGGTAATGCACAAAGCGCAGCCGATCCAGTTGCCGTTCGCTGCGCGGGGTTGGATGCACCGGCGCATCAACACACTGCAGTAAGCCTGAAAGAGGAGCCAGCGCGTGCGGCGGCAGGTATCGCCCATGCGCGGGCCTGATATCCCGGCTGCGCAGGAAGCAGAGAAACATGAGCACGTCGTCGATCAGGCTGGATGCATAGATCATGGCAACCCCTTCTATCCTATAATCGAAGCACGTATGCAGGAAGCGCTGGCGCAGACCGCTGCAACCCGAACGCCGTTTCTCAGAAGACATTATCACAACGTCGTCACCCTGACCTTGCTGCTGGCCGACGTGGCGAGCATCGTGCTGGCATTCGTCATCGGCTTCGAACTGCGCGTCCTCATCCCGCTGCCCGAACGCGCCGCCAGCAACCTGGACTTCCGCGAACTGCTGCCGATGCTGGCGATGCAGGTCGTCTTCGTCGTTGTGGCATTCTTCTTCGGGCGCATGTATCACCGCCAGCGCACCCGCTACAGTCCCACCGAACTGGCGGCCATCTTCTCCGGCGTATCCATCGGCACGCTGGTCAATATTGCCGTCACCTCGCTGACCTTCAAGAGCAGCTCCGGCGCGTTCGACTACTCGCGCGGCGTGATGATTTACGCATGGGTGCTCAGCATCGTCTTCGTCGTGCTCATCCGCGGCGCGCAGGGGCAGTTGCAGCGCTGGATGCAGGCGCGCGGCTACGGGCGCACGCGCGTGGTGGTGGTGGGCGCGGGCGAGACGGCCAGCGCCGTCATGCAGCGCATGCTGCAGACGCCGCGCCTGGGCTACTCCCTGGTCGGGCTGGTGAATACCAACGGCGACGCGCCCCCGCCGGGTGTGCGCCTGCTGGGCAACCTGGAACTGCTGTCCGATATCATCGAGCGCGAGGCCGTCGATGAGATCATCGTGGCCGCGCCGGAGGCCAAGGACACCGACCTGCTGAATATCATCGCCAAGTGCGACCGCAGCACCATCAGCATCAAGGTATACCCCGACCTGTTCCAGATCATGGCCGGCCAGATGAGCATCAGCGAACTGGGCGGCCTGCCGCTGCTGAACGTGCGCGATATTGCCCTGCGCGGCTGGAAACTGGTGCTGAAACGCGGCATCGACCTGCTGGGCAGCGTGGTCGGGCTGGTGTTCCTGTCGCCGCTGATGATGTTCGTCGCGCTGCTCATCAAGCTGGATTCGCCCGGCCCGGTCTTCCTGGTGCAGGAGCGCATGGGCCTGGACGGCAAACGCTTCAACGTATTCAAGTTCCGCTCCATGCGCGCGGACGCCGAGCGCGACGGCCCCGGCTGGACAGTGAAAGACGACCCGCGCGTCACGCGGCTGGGGCGGATCATGCGCAAGACCAACATCGATGAACTGCCGCAGTTCATCAACGTGCTGATCGGCGAGATGAGCCTGGTGGGGCCGCGCCCGGAGCGCCCGGTGTATGTCGAGGAGTTCCGCAAACGCATCCCGCGCTATATGGAACGCCACCGCGAGAAGGCCGGCATGACCGGCTGGGCGCAGGTGAACGGCATGCGCGGCGACAGCTCCATCGAGGAGCGCACCAAGTACGACCTGTGGTACATCGAAAACTGGTCGGCCTGGCTGGATATCAAGATCATCCTGCAGACCATCTGGCAGACCTTCACGCGCCGGGGCGAAAACGCCTACTGACGGGCGCGCCGCGCGCAAGGTATAATGGGAACAGCAGTGAAGTAACAGGCCATATGGACCTGAGATTGAATCACCCCCGCACAGGCAGACATAACCCATCGGCCGGACAGGGTCTTATATGCAGGGGTACTGGCGATGCAGACCGATGGCTGTTGCGTTCGCGCTATATCGTAGCGTTACGATGCCGGCAGGTTGATGATGGATAAGTTATCCCGCTCTCGCAATCTGATATTGATCGGGCTGGCGATCATCGCCGTGATCGCCGTGATGATCCTGTTCCAGGGCAACCTCAGCCGCCCGAACGCCATCCAGCTTTCTGATGTGGCGCAGTACGTCAAGGACAACCAGGTGGATAAGATCACCGTGTCCAATGACGATATCACCGTCAAGTTCCGCAACGGCATGCCGGATGCCTCATCGAAGAAGGAAACAGGCGCGACTATCGGCAATCAATTGCGGGAGTTCGGCGTCACCGCTGACGAGTTATCCAAGATCAAGATCGAAGTGGTCAGCCCGCCCAACTGGGGCGACGTCATCAGCACGGCGGCTCTGTTCATCACGCCGCTGGTGGTGCTGTTCATCTTCTGGTTCATGTTCCGGCAGGCCCAGGGCGCCAATAACCAGGCCATGAACTTCGGGCGCAGCCGCGCGCGCATGTTTGTGGGCGACCGCCCCACCGTCACGTTCCAGGACGTGGCCGGCGCCGACGAGGCCAAGCAGGAACTGGTCGAGGTCGTGGAATTCCTCAAGGAACCGGAGAAGTTCATCCAGCTCGGCGCGCGCATTCCCAAAGGCGTGCTGCTGATTGGCAGCCCCGGCACCGGGAAAACCCTGCTGGCCAAAGCCGTCAGCGGCGAGGCCGGCGTGCCGTTCTTCAGCATCAGCGGCAGCGAATTCGTGGAGATGTTCGTGGGCGTGGGCGCCAGCCGCGTGCGCGACCTGTTCGAACAGGCCAAGCGCCATTCACCCTGCATCATCTTCGTCGACGAAATCGACGCGGTCGGGCGGCACCGCGGCAGCGGGCTGGGCGGCGGCCACGACGAGCGCGAGCAGACGCTGAACCAGATTCTGGTGGAGATGGACGGCTTTGACACCGACACCAACGTCATCGTGGTGGCGGCCACCAACCGCCCCGACATCCTCGATCCTGCGCTGATGCGCCCCGGCCGCTTCGACCGGCGCGTGGTGCTCGACCGTCCCGACGTGAAGGGGCGCGAGGCGATTCTGAAGGTGCACGTGCGCGGCAAGCCGCTGGGCGCCGATGTCGACCTGACGAAGATTGCCAGGAGCACGCCGGGGTTTGCCGGCGCCGATATCGAGAACCTGGTGAACGAGGCCGCCATCCTGGCCGCGCGGCGCAACCGCAAGAGCATCAGCATGGCGGAGTTCGACGAGAGCATCGAGCGCGTGATGATCGGGCCGGAGCGCAAGAGCCGCATCATGACGCCCAAAGAGAAGTCCATCACCGCCTATCATGAGGCCGGCCACGCCGTGGCGGCGCGCCTGCTGCCGAATTGCGACCCCGTGCACAAAGTGACCATCATCCCGCGCGGGCTGGCCGGCGGTTACACCTGGTCGCTGCCCGACGAGGACGAGCACTACGTCAGCCGCGCCAAGTTCCTGGACGAACTGGCCAAAGCGCTGGGCGGCCGCGCGGCGGAAGAGATCATCTTCGGCGATGTGACCACCGGCGCCAGCAGCGACCTGCAGCACGTGACGGAGATCGCGCGCGACATGGTGACGCGCTACGGCATGAGCGAAGCGATGGGCCCGATGATCTACGGGCAGAAGCACGAGATGGTGTTCCTGGGGCGCGACCTGGGCGAGCAGCGCGATTACAGCGACGCCGTGGCGCTGGAGATCGACCGCGAGGTGCAGAGGCTGGTCAACGCCGCTTACGCGCGGGCCAAGCAGGTGCTGGGCGAACACCGCGCCCAGCTCGATGCCATCGCGCAGCGCCTGATCGAAGTGGAGACCATCGAAGAGGACGAGTTCAGGAAGTTCTTTGAGCAGCCGCCCTCGTCCGAACCTCCAGCAGATGGCGCGCCTTTCAACCCGCGCCCGCGCCGCGCCACACCCGGCGGCAACGACGAGTCTTCCGCTGCGGGCGCCATGCCCGCTCCCGCGCCGGCGTAGGCAGCCGGTGGATATCCTCCTGTTCGCGCTGCGCATCCTGCTGGCGCTGGCCCTGTACGTGTTTCTGGGGCTGGCGCTGCTGTACATTGTGCGCGAGCGGCGCGCGCAGCAGGCGGTGCGCCCGCTCGACGCGACGCTGGTGCGGCTGGGCGCGGACGGTACACCCGTGCAGGGCGTTGGCTCCAGCTATCTGTTACTGCCCGGCTCCCCCGCCTGGATCGGGCGCGATCCCAATTGCGCCGTGCGCGTGGATAACGAGTTCGTCTCGGCGCGGCACGCGCGCATCGAATGGCTGGCCGACCGGCAGGCCTGGTTGATTGAGGACAACGATAGCCGCAACGGGGTGCTGGTGAACGACGCGCGCGTGATGCGCAGCGAGTTGAAGCCGTTGGATATCATCGTTGTCGGCGGCGCGCGTTACCGTTTCGACGTCGGCAATCCCCCGTGCCGCCCGGCGAATCCCAGCCCGCCCGCGGCGAAGATATCGTCCTGAAGTCCGCCGATGGTTCCTCGTTTCTGGCCTACGTGGCCCACACCGGCCGGCCGGCGGCTTCGCAGGTCATCATTTACCCCGACGTGCGCGGTCTGCACCAGTTCTACAAGGAACTGGCGCTGCGCTTCGCCGAAGTCGGCGTCAACGCGCTGGCCATCGACTACTTCGGGCGCACGGCCCGCTGCTGCCGTTGATACGAAGCAGCCGATTGCAAAAGTGAGGGCGCAATAGCGGATACGACAACTCCGGGTTCCGGCCGGAACCCGGAGTTGTTTTCGTCGATCACCACTGCAGCACGGCGCCCTGGCTGCCGCTGGTCACCATCCGGGTGTAGCGGCTCAGGTAGCTGGGCAGGTTCTGGCGCACCAGCGGCTTCCAGTTGGCTTTGCGGCGCGCCAGTTCGGCGTCGTCCACGTGCAGCACCAGTTGGCGGTCAGGGATGTCCACGGTGATGCGGTCGCCGGGTTCGATCAGGCCGATCGGCCCGCCGGCCGCCGCCTCCGGGCTGACATGCCCCACGCATGCGCCGCGCGTGCCGCCGGAGAAGCGCCCGTCGGTGATCAGCGCCACGCTGTTGCCCAGGCCCTGCCCCATGATGTATGAGGTCGGGCTGAGCATCTCCTGCATGCCCGGGCCGCCCTTAGGTCCCTCGTAGCGGATGACCACCACGTCGCCGGCCTTCACCTTGCCGGCCAGGATGCCCGCGCAGGCGTCTTCCTGGCTCTCGAAAATCACCGCCGGCCCGCTGTGCGTCATCATCTCCGGCTTCACGCCGGCCGTCTTGACCACACAGCCTTCCGGCGCGAGGTTGCCGAACAGGATTGCCAGACCGCCGTCTTTGCTGTAGGCCTTATCAAGCGGGCGGATGCAGGCTGTGTCGTTATTTTCGGCTGCCGCGATGTTCTCGCACAAAGTCTTGCCGGTCACGGTGATGCAATCCAGGTTAAGCGCGCCCGGCCGCGCGCTCAGTTCCTTCAAAATGGCGCTGATGCCGCCCGCCTTCGACACATCTTCCATGTGATAGCTGCTGGACGGCGCTACTTTGCAGATATTGGGCGTGCGGCGGCTGATTTCGTCGATGCGCGAGATGGGGTAATCGACGCCCGCCTCGCGCGCGATGGCCAGCGTGTGCAGCACGGTGTTGGTGCTGCCGCCCATCGCCACATCCAGAGTGATGGCGTTGTCCAGGCTCTCCTGCGTCACGATGTCGCGCGCCTTGATGTTGTGCTCCAGCAGCCACATCACCTGCACGGCGGCCTGGCGCGCCAGCGCCTCGCGCTCCGGGCTGAGCGCCATGGCGGTGCCGTTGCCGGGCAACCCGATGCCCAGCGCTTCGCACAGGCAGTTCATCGAGTTGGCGGTGAACATGCCGCTGCACGAGCCGCACGTGGGGCACGCCACGCGCTCGATCTCCGCCAGGCGCGTCTGGGTCATCGTGCCCGCGGAGACGGAGCCGACTGCCTCGAACACGGAGATCAGATCGACCGCCTGCCCGTCGCTGGTCCTGCCGGCGTACATCGGCCCGCCGGACACGAACACGGTCGGGATATTGCAGCGCATGGCGCCCATCAGCATGCCCGGCACGATTTTGTCGCAGTTGGGGATGCAGATCAGCGCGTCGAACTGGTGCGCGCTCACCACCGTCTCCACGCTGTCCGCGATGATCTCGCGGCTGGGCAGGCTGTACTTCATGCCCACGTGCCCCATGGCGATGCCGTCGTCCACGCCGATCGTGTTGAACAGGAAAGGCACGCCGCCCGCCGCGCGCACGGCTTCTTTCACGATGACGCCGAATTTATCCAGGTGCACGTGGCCGGGGATGATGTCGATATAACTGTTCGCAATGGCGATGAACGGCTTGCTGAAGTCCTCTTCTTTTACGCCTGTCGCGCGCAGCAGGCTGCGGTGCGGCGCGCGCTCCAGACCTTTCTTGATCGTGTCCGAGCGCATCGCGCGCTCGCCGAACCGCCCGTTCCCATTCGCGCCATTGCCAGTTGCCATCGTCGCTCCTCTTGTCGTCAGGAAAATAGGGTTTCATTATAAGCAATCGACCGAGCGCAGCGTGGCCTGGGGCAGGAAAAACAAACGGGCGCACAGGATCATATCGCCTGTGCGCCCGCGCGGGTTCTGAATACCCTGCGCCGTGATGCAGCGACGCACTGGCTTTATCGGCGCAGCGACAGCACGCCCGGCACCCGGTCGAACATCCAGAAACCAATCGGCAGGCCGATCACGGTCAGGCACAGGACGTAAGCGACCTCAATCCACACGCCGGTCAGCCACCAGCCCACCAGCAGGTACCACAGTGCGCGCACCAGAATGTTGTGTTGCGGCATATTGCTCACGACAGGCCGGTTGCCGTGATAGGTCACCACATAGGTCTCCGACCCGCGCAGCGCGATAATGTCCGGCAGCTTGTTGAACATCATGACGGCCAGCGGGATGCCGATGACGGTTGCGGCCAGCAGCCAGGCCACGGCGACCCACAGTTGGCCGACCCACCAGCCCACCAGGGCAAACCACAATAGCTGTATCAGGCAGCCCGGCCGATTCTGCTTTATCACCACACCGCTCATGTCGAAGCTCCTTTCCTGTTAACGGGCGGGACGCACGGACTGCGCCCGCGCCAGCGGTAATACGATGCCGGGCGCGGAATGTGCCACGGCGATGAAGTTCAGGCTCGCTTCCCGCTCAACAGCATACCGCGCGCCGGTGCACCGTTGCTGATATTCCACGCATAAACATCTGACAATCGTCTATGCTAGAATTAGTGCATTGCCCGGACGGGCTGATGCGGGTGTAGCTGAGTGGTACAGCGTCTGCTTCCCAAGCAGAAGACCGCGGGTTCGAATCCCGTCGCCCGCTTCATCTACATAACTTGCCGGCGCCGATTTTTCCCACTTGACATTTTCTCCATAAAGCATATCCTTGCTCGTTTATAACTGATGTGAGGACGCCACGCAGCTGTTCCTTATCGCCATGGTTTTTGATCGATGGCTGTACCGGTTGCTTTGCCAGGCCCTGTCAGGCAGGGAATCCGGTTAGGCGGTGTTACTAGCGAATGGCCGCGAGGTCATGTTCGGGTTAGCATACCTAACGGGGGCAACGCACCAAGTTGCTCCCGTTTTTTATTCGCGTTCAAAGATGTACAGGTTGAACTTGACGGCACGGATCACCGCGAGGTGGAGTGATGGCAAACATGGTGAATGATTATCCGTTGTATGACCCGCGTTTTGAACACGACGCGTGCGGCATCGGCTTTGTCGCCGACCTGTCGGGCCGCGCCACGCACAAGATTCTGGACGACGGCCTGAAGTGCCTGGAGCGGTTGGCCCACCGCGGCGCATTCGACGCCGACGGCAAGAGCGGCGACGGCGCCGGCATCCTGTGCTCGCTGCCGCACACCCTGATCAACCGCGAACTGGAGCGCATCGGCCAGCGCGCCCATCGCCCCGGCGACATCGCGCTGGGCATGTTGTTCCTGCCGCGCGATCCGGAGCTGAACAGCCAGGCGCGCGCCATCATCGCCGACGAGCTGGTGCGCGACAACCTGCAGGCGCTGACGTGGCGGACGGTGGTGCACGAGCCTAACGTGCTGGGCAAGCGCGCCTTCGAAACGCTGCCCGACATCCAGCAGGTGCTGATCGAGCGGCCGGACAATATCCGCACCGAACTGGAGTTCGACCAGTACCTGTTCCTGGTGCGCTCGCGCATCCAGAACCGCATCTTTCACCAGGCCGGCCCGCGGCGGCATGCCTCGCTGCCGGGGTTTTATATCCCGTCGCTCTCGTGTAGAACGGTGTGTTACAAAGCGCTCGTATCCGCGCCGCAGTTGCGCCGCTTCTACCTCGACCTGAACGACCCCGATTTCAAAGTCTCGCACATCCTCTTCCACCAGCGTTATTCCACCAACACCCTGCCCACCTGGGAACGCGCCCAGCCCTTCCGCTTCATGTGCCACAACGGCGAAATCAACACGCTGCAGAGCAACATCAACTGGATGAAGGCGCGCGAGCCGATGCTTGAATCGCTGATCTGGGGCAGCCAGATCGAAGACCTGAAGCCGATCATTGACGAGGCCAGCAGCGACAGCGGCATGTTCGACAACGTGCTGGAACTGCTCAACCTGGGCGGGCGCGACATCGCGCATTCAATCAAGATGATGATGCCGCAGGCGTGGGAGAAAGACCCCGATATGCCGCCTGCCGTCAAAGGGTTCTTCCGCTATCACGCGGCGCTGATGGAGCCTTGGGACGGGCCGGCCAGCATCGTCTTCACCGACGGCGTGCGGGTGGGCATGACGCTGGATCGCAACGGCCTGCGCCCGGCGCGCTACATCCACACCAGCGACGGCATCGTCTACGCCGGCAGCGAAATCGGCGCGCTCGATGTGGAGCCGGAGAAAATCATCGTCAGCGGCAAACTCGGCCCCGGCACCATGATCTGCGCGGATATGCAGTCGCGCCGGCTGCTCGCCAATGACGATATTCTGAAGGAACTGGCCGCCCGCAAACCGTATCGCGATATCGCCGCCCGCCAGCGCGTGCGCCTGGAGGAAGTCGCCAATCTCACCCTGGAGCAGCCGGCCGTCAATGCGGATGCCCTGCTCACGAAGCAGGCCTCGTTCGGCTGGACCAGCGAAGAGTTGACGATGATCGTCAAGACGATGTTCGAGGACGGCACCGAGCCGGTCGGTTCGATGGGCGACGACACGCCGCATGCGGTGCTGTCCACCAAACCGCGCACGCTGTTCAACTATTTCAAGCAGCGCTTCGCCGAGGTGACCAACCCCCCCATCGACCACCTGCGCGAGGACCAGGTCATGTCGCTGCGCGTGCTGCTGGGCGCGCGCGGCAATGTGCTGGAGGAGAGCGAGAGCAACGCCCATCTGGTGCGCTTGAACAGCCCCGTCCTGCGCAACGAAGAACTGAAGGCTCTGCAGAACCTGGACGACAGCGCCTTCCAGTCCGTGGTGCTGGATGCCACCTTCAACATCGGCGACGGCCCCGGCGGGCTGGAGAAGGCGATGCACCGCCTGTGCGACGACGCCGAGCGCGCGGTGCGCGTGGGAGCCACTATTCTCATCATCAGCGACCGCAAGACCGGCCCGCAGCGCGCTCCGATCCCGGCGGCGCTGGCGGTCGGCGCGGTGCATTTCCACCTCATCCGCGAGCAGTTGCGCATGCACGCCAGCATCGTGGTGGAGAGCGGCGAAGCGCGCGAAACCCATCACTTCGCCGTCCTGATCGGCTACGGCGCCAGCGCAGTCAACCCTTACCTGGCGCTGGACACCGCGCGCGAAGCCGTGCAGCGCGGGCGCATCCGCGACAAGACCGTGGACGAGAGCGCCGTGGTCAGGAACTACATCAAGGCCGCCGAGAAAGGGGTGCTGAAGATCATGTCCAAGATGGGCATCGCTACCGTGGACAGCTACTGCGGCGCGCAGATTTTCGAGGCCGTCGGCCTGCACCAGACCGTTATCGACGAGTGCTTCAGCGGCACGCCCTCGCGGCTCGGCGGGGTGTGCTACAGTGAGCTGGCGCAGGCGGTGCTGCAGTGGCATGAGAATGCCTATCCCGCCGAAGACGGCGGCCCGGCACAGCATGCCGTCAAACTGGATCACCCCGGCTTCTACAAAGAGCGCGCCGGCGGCGAGCCGCACGGCTACTCGCAGAGAGCCGTCCATGCGCTGCAGAAGGCCGTGCGCCTGGAAGGCATCATCGAATACGACGGCGAGTCCGAACTGGTGACCGGCGTGGCGCGCACGGGGGTCAAGACGTTCCACACCAGCCCGCGGTTTGACGAAGGCTATCGCATCTACAAGGAGGAATTCGCGCAGCCTTTCAAGACGCCCGAACAGCCCGGCGAACCGCGCGACCTGCTCGATATCGAGAGCGACCGCGCGCCGATTCCGCTGGATGAGGTTGAGCCGCTCCTGAGCATCGTGCACCGCTTCTCGACGGCGGCGATGTCGTTCGGCGCCATCTCGCACGAGGCGCACCAGAACCTTGCCATCGCGATGACGCGGCTGGGCAGCCTGAGCAACAGCGGCGAAGGCGGCGAGGCGCACGAACGCCTGAGCGACGAGCGCAACAGCGGCATCAAACAGGTGGCCAGCGGCCGTTTCGGCGTCACGCCTGTGTACCTGATGAGCGCGTCGGAACTGCAGATCAAGATGGCGCAGGGCAGCAAGCCCGGCGAGGGCGGCCAGATTCCCGGCCACAAGGTGACCGAGGCCATCGCCAAAGTGCGCCACACGGTGCCCGGCGTGGCGCTGATTTCCCCGCCGCCGCATCACGATATCTACTCGATTGAAGACCTGTCGCAGTTGATCTACGACCTCAAGCAGATCAATAACGACGCGCGGGTTTCGGTCAAGCTGGTGTCGCAGGCGGGCGTCGGCACGATTGCCGCGGGCGTCGCCAAGGCGCTGGCGGATGTGGTGCAGATCAGCGGCCACAGCGGCGGCACCGGCGCATCGCCGCTCAGCTCCATCAAG
>JAKALH010000026.1 GCA_021813225.1 Chloroflexota bacterium | reverse complement strand
AGCGAGCTGGCGCGACAGGAGCTGCACGAGGTGCCGCTGGACTATTGTGGCGCGGATTCTCAAGGCGCCATCGGTTACATGTTCCAGCGCGCGTTGCACAATGAAATCACCCGCCGTGTAAACGAAAACCGTTGGCCGTCTGACGTGCCGGTCTACACGCCGGCATCTGTCATTACACAGACACTCGTAGACCGCGACGATCCAGCGTTCACCAACCCGACTAAGCCGATTGGTTCATTCATGGATGAGCTTACTGCACGCTCACGCGCCGAGAAGGAACACTGGCATGTTATCGAAGATGCCGGGCGCGGCTGGCGTCGCGTCGTACCCTCGCCCATTCCCCGGCAGACCATCGAACTGGATGCAATCAACGCGCTGATACAAGCCAACTTCTTCGTCATCTGCTCCGGCGGCGGGGGCATCCCGGTCGTCCGCCTGCCAGACGGCACTTTGCAGGGCGTGGAAGCGGTCATCGATAAAGACCTGGCCGGCGCGTCGCTGGCCGCATCGCTGAAGGCGGACTTATTCCTGATCTCAACAGCGGTCGAGAGAGTTGCAATCAACTTCAATAAGCCCGGTCAGCGCTGGCTGAGCCGCATGACAACCAGCGACGCGCGCGAATATCTGAAACAGGGACACTTTCTGAAAGGCAGTATGGCGCCAAAGATCAGCGCCGTGCTGAATTTCCTGGACGCAATGCCGGGTTCTCAGGCAGTCATCACAGACCCCCCGAATATCACACTCGCGTTGAACGGCGGTGCTGGAACGGTGATCCGCGCCGGTTGAGTATCAGAAAAAGGCCTTTGCCACTTTCAGGATACCTTGTTTCCAGGGTACCCGATGCGATACGCCGGACTGGTGTTCAAACTCGGACAGGTGCGCCAGGTACCACTGATAGTTGCGAATCAGTGCGTCTTTGTTGGAGTATTTAGGCTTGAAACCTAACACGCGTTCGGCTTTCTCAATGGAAACGAATGAATCTTTCGAGGCCGTTTCATAGACCCATTTGTACAGCGGCGAGAGGTGCAGCGCCTCAAGGACACGGAGTGTCAGTATAGCCGGCCCGGCGGGTAACGGTATGATCTTCTTGCCGAAACCGGCGTAGTCCAGAACCGCCTGGTAATCCTCGCGCATCGTGGTGTACTCGCCGGCGCCAATATTGAATGTGTCGTTGACCAGTTTCGTGTCCAGGGTAGCCGCCAGGTAAATAGCGTCACACAGGTCTTCAACATCCAGCAACTGGTAACGGTTTTTACCGTTACCGAGCATAGGGAAGCCTTTGCCATCCTTTGCCCAGTCATAGAACAGAGCGAATACACCCAACCGCTCCGGACCGACGAACGATTTCGGGCGGATGATGGGCACACACATTCCCCTGTCGCGATACTCCTGGCACATGGCTTCGGCTGCAACTTTGGACTCGCCGTACGGTCCCACACCCTGCAATCGGTCGTTCTCCAGAAGCGGATGGTGGTCGGGGATGCCATAGACGGCCGTAGAGGATATGTGAATCATGCGGTCAACATGGTGCTGATAGCATGACTCAAGGACATTCTTCAGCCCGTTAATATCTGTCGAAAAGATATCCTCACGTTTGTAAAGCGGCAGCGCGGCAGCCGTATGGACGACGATATCGACGCCCTGCATGGCGCGCTCGATATCCTCCACATTGCGAATGTCGCCGGTAACCACATTGACGCGATCTTTTTCAGGATAGTTGAATTCCGCGATATCAAGCGAGGTTACGCGATGTTCACGTTCGAGCAGATAGCGCACCAGGTTGATTCCCAGGAATCCCGCGCCGCCGGTAATCATGTAGTGCCTGTCAGCCATAATGTACTTCCATCAAAATCAGAACTGTTATCTCATTGTACTCAGCAATCTCTTGTACAATCGCCAATGTCGATGATTGGAGTGTTGAAAGGCTTCTTCACAAAGGTATTTGAGACGACACCAGGCGGCGAAGATGCTCCGCGCTGGGTGGTCATCGCCATTGTCGGCTGGGCCGAGGCTGAAGTATTGCGCAGCAAACTGGAGAGTGTTTCCATTCCGTGCATCCTCCAGCGCGAAGCTGCCGGTGCAGCATTGGGGATAACGATCGGACCTTTAGGCGAAGTCCGCGTACTCGTACCTGAAGCGCTGGTCGATCAGGCTGGCGCCGTCCTTGACGAGAGCGTGGATGTAGAGGACATCGACGGCAGCGAAACTACTCCACCGACTCAATCCTGAAGGCAGTTTCACCGCCCGGCGCATCGATTTTCACCGTATTGCCAACCCGCTTTCCAAGCAGCGCCACTCCCAGCGGCGACTCATTGGATATCTTCCCGTTTGCCGGGTCTGCCTCCGCTCGACCAACGACTTTGAAAGTCTCACGTTCAGAGTAACCTTGCTCGACCAGAACCACCCGTGAACCCAGAGCGACGATTCCCGTCCCGCCATTGGATTCATCCAGAATTACAATATCGCGCAATGTACGTTCCAGTTCGAGAATGCGGCCTTCCAGAAAACCCTGTTCTTCCTTGGCAGCCGCGTAGTCTGCGTTCTCAGATAGATCGCCCTGCTTGATGGCGAAGTGCAGCCGTTGCGCAAGTTCCTGGCGTTTGATGTTACGCAGATAGTCAAGTTCTTCCTGAAGCTTGCGTGCGCCTTCAGCCGTCAGGTAGGTTTTTTTAGGTTCTAGTTGCGATGCCATAATCACCTGATTCTAATCCACTACAAAACCATGGATATCAAAGATTCAGTCATTTTAATCACCGGTGCTGCCCAACGTGTTGGGAGATTCATTGCCCTCGAGCTTGCCAGGCGTGGTGCTGATATCGCATTCAGCTACTACGCCGACGACGAACCGTGGGCGCAAACCCGCGATGAGATCGCTGCCCTGGGCGCTCGAGTATTCTGCCAGAAAGCAGATGTGACTGTGAAAACCTCCATAACGGCCCTGGTCGAATCAGTGCAGGCCGCGTTCGGGCATGTGGATGTCCTGATCAACAATGCCTCAATCTGGTTGAAAAAGCCGGCGCTTGAGATCACAGAGATCGAATGGGACCTGGAGCTTGACATCAACGTCAAGGGGCCATTTCTGGTCTCTCAGGCTGTCGCGCCGCTTATGCTGTCACAGAAACGCGGCTTGATCGTCAATATTACCGACCTGTCGGCGTTCCAAACCTGGCCCGGCTATGCCCACCATGCGGCATCGAAGGCGGCGCTGGCCGCATTGACGCGCTATCTGGCGCTGGAACTGGCGCCATATATCCGCGTGAATGCGATCGCGCCCGGGACCGTCTTGCTTCAGGATAACGCGGATCCACAGAAGGTTGAATGGGCTGTCGGCAAGTCTGCCCTGAAGCGGATCGGGTCGCCGATGGATGTCGTGCGGACTATCGCCTACCTGATCGAGGAGGACTTTGCGACCGGCAGCACTTACTTCGTCGATGGCGGGCGTTCACTTGTGTGACAGGCCGTGTTGATATACAACAAGCCGCATACAGGAGCATACTTGATGTCAACTGATTCATTCCCTGATGGTTTCCTCTGGGGCACAGCAACTGCCGCATATCAGGTCGAAGGCGCTGCGCATGAAGACGGGCGTGCCGAGTCAATCTGGGATCGGTTCAGCCACACGCCCGGGAAAGTTAAAAACGGCGACACCGGGGATGTTGCCTGTGATCATTACCATCTGTACAAGCAGGATGTGGCAATGATGAAACAACTGGGTGTCGGCGGCTACCGGTTCTCTGTATCGTGGCCGCGTGTGTTTCCGCAGGGCGTCGGTTTTGCCAACGCTCGCGGGATGGCGTTTTATGATCGGCTGGTAGACGAATTGCTCGGGGCGGGCATCCGACCATTTGTAACCCTCTATCACTGGGACCTGCCGACAGCGCTACACGACCGGGGTGGCTGGGCCAATCGCGACATCGCAGGGTGGTTCAGCGACTACGCCGCCGCCATGACAAAGGCCTTGGGCGACCGCGTGAAAGACTGGATCACGCTGAATGAGCCGTGGTGCACCGCATTCCTGAGCTACGAATTTGGCGAGCACGCTCCCGGACTGCGCAACCCGGCGCTGGCTGTACAGGTAGCACACCACACATTGCTTGCGCACGGCATGGGCATGCAGGCCATCCGCGCCGCAGGGAACATGCAGACCCGAGTTGGCATCGCGTTGAACGCCGGCTATAACCTGCCTTTAGCGGACAGCGAAGCGGATCGCGTGGCTGCCGAAAATGCCGTCGATCCGCTGTATGAGTGGTTCGTGCCCACGATTTTCAACGGCTATTACACCGAACGCCTGTTTGATGATTCGAAGTATCGCAGCCCGGATATCCGGCCGGGTGATATGGCTGTCATCGCGGCGCGAAACGACTTCCTCGGCGTCAACTACTACACACCCACACGATACACCGTGGTAGACGGGCAGGTGCGCTCGGTGCGCAATCCCAATGGGGAGTACACCGAAATGGATTGGGAAGTTGACCCTGAAGGTCTATATCGTCTGCTGCTTAAGCTGTGTGCGCAGACGAAGAATCAACTGCCGCTGTATATCACCGAGAACGGCGCCGCATACCCGGATATTCCCGCAGCCGACGGCGCGATTCACGACGCCGACAGGGTCAGCTTCCTGAAGCGGCATTTCGATGCAGCCAGGCGGGCAATCCGGGAAGGTGTCGATCTGCGCGGGTATTTCGTATGGTCGCTGATGGACAATTTCGAGTGGGCGCACGGCTATACGAAGAATTTCGGCATCGTGAAAACCGACTACATCACACAACGCAGAGTCTTCAAGGACAGTGCCCTGTATTTCCGTAATGTATGCGCTGCTAATGCCGTTGTGTGAATCGCTAGCTGTTCACACAACCAACATGGATACAATGACGGCCATGTCAGATCCGGCATAATGCGAGGCATGTGTTGAGAATACTCTGGTTAGGTTGGGAAGACCCCTACACCCCCAAACGGATGCTTCACGCTGCGGCATCACTGGGCATAGAACTGTCGACACTTGAGATTTCAGATGTGTCGTTCAAGGCCGCCGGCGGCAGCATCGGCGTCTATCAGAACAGCCGCAATCTGGTTGAGGAACATGACGCGCTGATTGCGCGAACCTTCTACCCGCATATCTCCGAAGCGCTGACGATCGCCCGTTTATTTCACGACGCCGGCAAGGTGGTCGTCGATGAGAGTCTCACGGATGAAGGGTTCGTCGTCAGCAAGATGCACGATTACATCCTGCTGGCCGCTCACGGTATTGAGGTGCCGCGCACGTGGCAGTTCCACGACGCGGCTGCGCTGGCCGGGCAGGCAGACAAACTGGGATATCCCTGCGTTCTGAAAGGCGTGCACGGTTCGCATGGCACACATGTGCATCTGGTCAGGAATCACGAAGAACTCATGCAGCGGTACGCCGGTTATCCTGCCGGCGAACTGATGCTTCAAGAATACCTGCCGGCCGATGAGGACTTCAGACTGCTGGTTGTCGGATACCAGGCCCTTCCGCTCATGGTCAGCCGATATCCGGCCCCTGGCGACTTCCGCACAAACGTGGCTTACAGTCAGAGCGGATCGGCATATCGCATCAACGACTTCACAGGGCTGGTCGAGCTGGCCAGCAGAGCAGCGCGCCTGTTGCGCCGCGAATTCGCCGGCGTCGACATACGCTACCGGCGCGATAAACCCGTAGTTTTGGAGGTAAACCGCCGGCCGGTGTTCGAACACTTCGAGAAAGTCACGGGGTTCGACGTAGCAGAAAGGTTCCTGAGCTATGTGGCCGACAAGGTCATCCAGCATCGACATGAGCGCACGCTGGTGGCATTATGAACGGCGAAAGGCTTGTCAGTAAACTTGTCGCTACGGAGAGAACCCTATGAACATCGAACAGGTTGACCTGTATCACATCCGCATCCCATTGGTCTCGCCTTTTGAGACCAGCTTCGGCACAAGCACAGAGCGCGAGAGCATCATCGCGCGCATCACCGCTGACGGTGTAACCGGTTGGGGCGAGTGCGTCGCGGATCAGGAGCCTGGCTATGCTTATGAGACGGTCGTGACAGCCTGGCATATCATCACCGATTTCCTGTTGCCCCGCCTCTTTGCCGGCCCGATCAGCGACCCGCGCGAAACGCCATCCCGGTTTGCCTGGGTCAGAGGCCATCAGATGGCGAAGGCAACGCTGGAATCAGCCATCTGGGATATCGCTTCACAACAGGCCGGCAAGAGCCTGCACGATTACATTGGAGGCGCGCGGGACCGTGTTGTCGTCGGTGTCAGCATCGGAATTCAACCGACTACACAACAACTTGTGGAAAAAGTGCTTGGATTCCGCGAAATCGGTTATACACGCATCAAGATCAAAATCAAACCGGGCCGTGATCTGAACGACGCGCGCGCTGTGCGCGCAGCCATTCCGGATGTGCCGTTGATGGTCGATGCGAACTCAGCCTACCGCTTGTCCGACGCCAGCCTGTTTGAACAGATGGAAGATCTGAACCTGTTGATGATCGAGCAGCCGCTGGCTTACGATGACATCTATGAGCACAGTAAACTGCAGGCGATGCTGCGTACACCCATTTGCCTGGATGAGAGCATCCACTCGACAGCGGACGCACGGTTTGCCATTGAAACTGGCGCGTGCCGCATCATCAATATCAAGCAGGGACGTGTTGGCGGCCTGACTAACGCCATTGCTGTTCATGATGTATGCGCCAGCGCCGGTGTTCCTGTCTGGTGTGGGGGTATGCTCGAAACCGGCATCGGTCGCGCGCTCAACGTGGCGCTGGCAACCCTGCCCAACTTCCGGCTGCCCGGCGACCTCAGCGCCAGCAATCGCTACTACAACCCCGACCTGATTGAACCACCTTTTGTGTTCAACGCCGATGGTACATTAAGCGTCCCCACCGAGCCAGGACTGGGTATCCATGTCGATCAGGGTCGGCTTGATCGGGTTACACTCCGCAAAGCCACATTCTGCAAGCCGTGACTATTCAAGTGGAATGCCATATTCCATCGCTCTTTGTCCCACTGCTTCCCGTGCTGCGGGAACCTTGTCGTCCGGCAGGTGTTCAATCAGAAAATAGCCCTGCGGACAGCATTCCACCCATCGTCGCATAAAGACCTCAAAGTTCATGCGCCCTGTGCACGGAATGACCTCGACAATATGCACGACATGGGCATCCAGCAGGGCACAATCTTTGACATGCGCCGCCAGCATGTCCCTGCCCAACAGGTCAAATAGTTCGTTCAGAATGCGGCCGGTGTGATAGACATCCTGAACGGTGCCGATGAAGTTGACCGGGTCCATGCAGAAACCGAGGGCCGGTGAACCCACAGCATCGAGCAGGTCCCGGACTCGTTGCGGCCTGTCCAGCGTCGAAACGACATGCCCTTCCACACCCACGCGCACACCCTCGCTTTCAGCCGTTAAGCAAATCTGCCTGAGGCTGTTGACCAGACGGTCGAAGGTGGCGGGTAAGTGATTATCAGGATGGGGCCACCAGTGTCCATTCGGGTTGATGCTTCCCGGCCTGACGTAAACAAAGCGCGTATTCAGTTGACGCCCGGCACGCACCAGCGCCTGCATCCCGCGAATGCCTTCGGCGCGAATGGCTTCATCGGGGTTGATCAGGCTCTCATACCAGCCATTCGTCTGCGCCACAACAAGACCCGCATCATCGAAAGCCTGCTTGACCCGCGCAATATCCTCTGCCTCCGCCTGCAACGGCCTGTCCAGAAACACCTGCGCGCCGCTGAAGCCTGCTGCTCTGACGCGCCGTGTCGCCGCCAGGTCAATCCTGCGCCAGTCTGACGGTAGATAACCTGCCACGCCGATTTTCATGACACTGCCTCCACGCCGGGATTATCTTCTACGTCTTCGGTTTGTGCACGCAGGTGATCGCCAAAGTCACCAGTCACACGCTGCGCCTCTTGCTGCGCCGCGCTTATGGCATTGACATGCTGACTTCCTCGGCCGCATGGTGAGGCGGCTTTCATTTCACATCAGATGTATATGATCAAACTGAAGTGTGGGAGCGCTCCCGCAACCACCGAGCAGACATGGCTACGCTTAAGACTAAAGTCTGATGAAAAGCACACCAATGGCTAAACGTTCTAACGACTTCTTCGCCTACTATTAGGACAGCTATTCATAGACAATCGTGAGGGCTACAGACAGTTAATGGCATTGCTGTTTGTATGAAAAGTCGATGCATTCCAACCGTGGCATTGTTACATAATGGGCCCCTCGTCCGGGACAACGACCCAACAACAAGCAAAGCTCTCCACACGGAAGCCAAGGCGCGCCTGGCCCAGGTTTATGGTGGATTTGAGCTTACCCGCCCAGCGCCGCATGGCGGTCATGTATGCGCTCGGGCTATTCATCTTCGCGATTGGGGTCCCGGTTGTGGCCGTGCAAGGCTATGAGTATACAGAGAGTTCCGAGTTCTGTGGAACGCTTTGTCACTCCATGACCCCCCAGCATGAACAGCACAGCACCTCGTTGCACTCCAACGTAACGTGTGCGAATTGTCATATCGGCTCTGGGGTTGATCACTTCGTGCGATCCAAGATCGCCGGCGTGAACCAGTTGTTTCACACACTGAGCGACAGTTACAATCGGCCTATCAAAGGGCCGGTGAAGGACTTACGCCCGGCACGCGAAACCTGCGAAACCTGTCATAACCCAATCTCTTTCAAGGACAACATCATCAAGACGCTGACTCATTATGACAGCGATAAGGACAACACAAAGCTACAGACAACGCTGGTACTGAAGATGGGTGGCAAGCTGCAGGAAACCGGCTTTAGCCAGGGAATCCACTGGCACATCAGCAGCAAGGTGTATTACATCCCGGTGGATGCGCAGCGCCAGATCATCGCCTGGACCGGTGTGGAGCATCCCGACGGTTCCATGACCGAGTACTTCTCGCGCGACATCCTGAACATGGACCGCAAGGGCTTTGTGGCCGATGCGCGTGCCAACAACCAGATCCGCACGATGGACTGCATCGACTGCCACAACCGCACGGCCCACTACATCGAATCCCCTCAAGCGGCGGTGGATAGGGCCCTTTCGCTGAACCTTCTCTCAACCGGCATACCCTACATTCGGTCCAAGGCCGTGGAAGTGCTCAGCCGTAAGTACAACAGCCGGGCCGAGGCGGATGCAGCGATCGATGCATTGGGTGCGTTTTACCAGCAGAATTACCCGAGCGCCGTTGCCGGCAAACTCATCTCGACCGTGGCGGAGATCAAACGCCTCAACGCCGACACCAGCTTCCCCGAGATGAAACTCTTCTGGGACACGAACCCGGACTTCGAACGTCACGGGGGCTCGTCCGGCTGTTTCCGCTGCCACGACGACAAACACGTGAACGTCGATAGCAGCGGGAAAATCATCGGGACGATCGACGCCAAGTGCAACACCTGCCACAGCGTGCCCATCACCACGCGCGGCAGTGAGCTCAACGTGAACACGCCCATCATCGGGAGCTCGCCCCCGGCCACCCACAACGACTTCCGGTGGACGATTGAGCACCGAACGACGACCGAGGTGCAAAAACAACAGTGCTATCAGTGTCACGGCCAGGCGTCGTGCAGCAACAGCATCTGTCACGGCGTCTCTCACCCGCCCGACATGCTCTTTTCCCACCCGGTCGAGTACCAGAAGAGTGGCGCCCAGACATGCCAGATGTGCCACCAGGACGTGCTGTGCAACCGCTGCCATGTGACCGTCAGCCAAAACGGACGCATCGACATCATCACTGGCACTCTGCCATTCACGAACACAAACAGCCGGGTAAACGGCCCGCTCGGCGTCACCACCAACACGGTGACGAACACCAATCCAGAGCCCAGGAAATTGCCATGAATAACCACCGAGGTATCGCTGGTAAGAGCGTGTTCAGTCGCATCAATCACATGGGTGACCAGGAGCTGCGCCGCTTCATCTGGATCGCTGGGGGGTTCCTTGTCGTGCTGGTCGTGCTGTTTGCCGGCTACTACTACCTGGACCGATACGTACGCATCGGCGGCCAACCGCCCGCCAACGGCGGCATCTCGCAACTGGAACAGGCCGTGCGCGACGACCCGCGGGCGGTCGAACCGCGCCTGGCACTGGCGCAACAATACCTGACCTTCGGCATGTATACCCAGGCCATCGAACAGGCCCAGCAAGTGCTGAGCATTTACCCCGACCGGCAAGACGCCCTGTTGATCGCCGGCACAGCCCTGACGCGGGCCAACCGCCCGCAGGAGGCGATTGCGAAGCTGGAAAAGCTGGTGCAGTTACTCGAAGGCAACCAGCAGGTCATCAACAAGACCGCGTTGGAGGTGGCTTACTACTACCTGGGGCAGGACTACAACGCACTGGGGCGGCATGACAAGGCATTGGCCGCACTTGAATCGGCCCTCAAGTACGACCCCACGGATGCCGACGCGCTGTACCAGGCCGGGCTGGCGTCGCAGGCGACCAGGCAGTATGACAAGGCAGTAGACTTCTACAGCCGGGCGGCGCGGCTCGTCCCGGATTTTGCCGAAGCCTACAGCGGGCTGATCGACAGTTACACCTCGCTCGGCAAGCCGGATTACGCCACCTACGCGCGGGGGATGCGGGCGTTCTGCGGCGCAGACTACAAGACGGCGCAGTCACACCTGGAAGCTGCCGTCCAGGCCCTTCCCGATTTCGCGCTGGCGTACTACGGCTTGGCGTTGACGTATGAGAAGCTGAACCGGCCCGGTGACGCCTTCCAGCTCATCCAGTCCGCTGCGAAACTGGCCCCCAACAACATCGCCATCCAGCAGGCCTACGGTCGCCTGCAAAACACACAGGGCGTTCAAAAGGGCCAGCAGTGACATGAGCACGCCACCCCTGAACACACCCGACCCCGTAGCGCCCGCCACGCCCGCAGCCGCCACGGTCGACGGTGGGACGCCCGCCGATGCCGTCCCCCCCGAGGTTGCACTCAATCGGCGCAAGCGCCGCCGCAGGCTGCTTATCCTGCTGGGTGTCCTCGTCACGCTGATCGGCGTCGTCTCCTGCCTGCTGGTGCGCTACCTGTTGCGGCCCGAGCCCCTGCCGGACATCCTGACGGCAGGCGTCAATTACCCGCCGCACTACCTGTACACCATAGAGGGCGTCGACGAGCCCATGGGTGTGGGGCTCTCGCCGGATGGGAGGAAACTATACGTGACGGAAGTGAGTGGCGAGCGCCACATCAAGATCTTCGCCTCGGACAGCGGCAAACTGATCCGGGCCTTCGACCCACCCGCCTCTACCCCCGCCGAGCGCGCGCCAGTTTATCTCACGGTAGATGCCCTGGGGCGCGTCTACGTGACGGACCGGCTCCAACACACCATCGCCATCTACAACGGCGACGGCGACTACCTGGATACGGTTCTCGACAGCAAAACAACCCTGAGCGGCTACGTGCTCAGGCAGGCGGGCCGGTTGCCTGAGGCCAGCATCTACTACTACAACATCAACATGTCGGGGGTGCAGTACAAGTTGAGCGGCGAGTCGGAATGGGCGACGGCCCCCCCACCTACCCAAACAACCTGGTCGCCCCTGGGCATATCCATTGCGCCGGACGGCCGCCTGCTCGTGACCGATGTGGGGGGCCAGGAAAGTAGGGTGCTGGTCTACCCCGCGGTACTCACCCACATTGCGACCAGGGCCGTCATGCCTTTGGAGCCCACCACGTTCGGTACGCTCGGGAGCGGCGACGGCCAGTTGGCATTCCCGAACGACGTTGTGGTGGACTCGAAGGGCCGCTTCTATGTGATCGACAGCAACAACGGCCGCATCACAGGGTGGGACATCAACCAACAGTACTCGTTCTCCTTCGGGAAGGGCGCCGGCACCGGCTCGCTCAACCTGCCCCACGGCGCCTTTTTGGATGGCAAGGACCGCCTGTTCGTGACCGATGCCGTCGATCACAACGTGAAAGTCTATAACGTCGCCGGGGACCGGCCCGTCTTTCTGTACGCCTTTGGCGAGGAAGGGCAGCAGATCGGGCAGTTCAACTACCCGAACGACATTGTCCTGTCGAGCGACGGGAAACTTTATGTCGCCGACCGCGGCAACAACCGCATTCAGGTTTGGTCGTATTAATGTTCGCGCCAGGAGCAGGGAGCGCGTGAACCCAGGGTCTGATTGATCGCCTGCAGGAGGTGCCACGTCAACAACGGAATACAACACAAACCGCTTCGATGATCGGACGCAACCTACAACAACCGACCCGATCAAAAAACAGGAGAACAACACTTGTTAAAGAGAATACTGATTATCACTGGGGCGGCATTTTTCCTGGCGCTTGCCATCACGTGCGTAACAGCATCCGTGGCCAAGGCCAATGGGGGCCCGCACGGCGACTACTCCACGACGACCGACGCCTGCGCCGGGTGCCACCGCACGCACACGGCACAGGGGCCGCGCCTGTTGATACAAAACAGCGAGTACGCCTTGTGCACAACCTGCCACGGCACTGGGGCCACGGGTGCCAACACAAACGTGAATGACGGCGTCTACCTGGTGCGCGGCTCTTCGACCACCGGCGTGCTCAGCTCGACCGTCAACGGCCCGCTGATC
Source organism: Chloroflexota bacterium (assembly GCA_021813225.1). GTDB lineage: Bacteria > Chloroflexota > Anaerolineae > J036 > Brachytrichaceae > CAIXPS01. The sequence continues at coordinate 1,628 of JAKALH010000026.1, read as the reverse complement.
GCGGGTGGTTTCGTCAACTACAAGGGCGCGGCCGTGACGTCCATCCATGACGCCGCGGCGGGCACCATCAACAGCGCGTGGGGCATCAGCGGCACAAACCGCGGCCAGCTGGGTACCATGGCCGCAGGGCTGAGTTGCTCCGCCTGCCACAACCCGCACGGCTCGACGAACTACCGCATCATCAACACCAACATCAACGGCATCACCATTACCGTGTCGCAGGTGGATGAGGGTGCCGTCAAGAACTACACCCAGGAGCACTGGTCGGCTGACGTCAGCAACACCTGTGACGGGTGCCACAAGACCTACCACGTCACGACCTCCGGCTCGGGTCATGACCCGACCATGGTTGCATCCGGCGGCTACACACACCGTGTGGACAGTACGTCGTCCAAGGCCGCCGTCCTCCAGACGACCGGGTGGAGCAAGGGGGATGGCGTCACGGTAACCATGCCCTTCGCCAGTCAGTACCTGACCAGTACGGCGTTCACCGACGACAGGTTGATCGTGTGCGAGACGTGTCACCTCGTCCACGGCAGCTCGTCTGTCATGACGGGCTTTGCGAACGGCGGTCCGACGGGCACCGGCGGTCTGCCCGGCAACACCACCTCCGGTGACAGTGCGCTGCTGCGGCTTGACAACCGCGGCGTGTGCGAGGCCTGCCACCAGAAGTAGCGCAACGTGTATGCAGTGAGATGGGGGGCGACGGCTTGACGACCCTGCCCCCCTGGTGCCCCCTTGCACATCGCAAGGCACATACGGGAAGGCGTATCGCGTGTAACCGGCGGAGGCAAACCAGGATGTCAGGCAGGTACCGTACCGTTCACCGGCTGCTATTCTTTCTGATGGCAGACGTGCTATGCCTGTTTGCCTTTGTCGGGACGATCTACACGGCGATGACGCAGGGTGTTACCCCGCAGACCCTGCCGCCCATGAACGCGCCTGCCGAGGGGACGGAGACCCTGACACCCACCCTGACGCTGACGCTCACTGGCACACTGACGTCCGTCGCGACAAAGTCGCTCACACCGCCGGACGCCGCCACACCCACCGAGGCAGCCACCGAAAGCCCTGTGCCTTCGCCCACGGTGGCCGCATCGGCCACAGCAACGCCGGAGCCGGCGACGACCACGGCCACGCCAACGGCGACAATCACCCCGACCGATAGCACCACCCCAACGGAGAGCGCGCCCACGGCGACAGCCACCACGGAGGGGACCGCCCCACCTCCCGAGACCGTAACGGCCACACCACCGGATACGCCGACCGCAACACCTACTAGCACGGACGCGATCAACCCGACGGCGACTGAGACGCCAACACTGGCACCAACCGAGGCACCCACTCTGGTGCCCGCAGAAACGCCCACCAACACAGTCACCCAGACCCCGACGTCGACCGAGACGCCCACTGCGACACCCACTGAGACGCTGACCTTAACACCCACGGAAACGTCGGCCCTTTCAAACACGCTCACCCCCACGGCAACCGAGACGCCCACCGCGATCATCGACATCAGCCCGACGGTCGTCATCAGCTTCACGCCGACGATCACCATCCCCCCGCCGCCCAACCTCGTCGTGCGTCCCTATGCTTACGCCACGCCGAACCAGTCGCCCCTTCTGGCG
>JAKALH010000460.1 GCA_021813225.1 Chloroflexota bacterium | reverse complement strand
GCAGACAGCCGAGAAAGCGCCGGCAGGCGATAACGATCCGCCGGCGCACGATATGGATCGCGCAACCTACGATGCGTATATCTCATTCGTCAATTACTATATTCATCAGGTGAACCTGATGCGGTTTTTGCTTGGCGAACCTTATCACATGGCCTACGCGGAGCCATCGCAGGTTGTGCTGGCTGTGCAGAGTGATAGCGGCGTAGCGGGGATCATCGAAATGTCCCCCTATCAGACCACGCTGGGATGGCAGGAATCCGCGCTTGTCGCCTTTGAGCACGGCTACATCAAACTGGAATTGCCGGCCCCGCTTGCCAGCAACCAGCCCGGCCGGGTGGAAGTGTATCGCGATCCGGGGCGCGGCCAGCAGCCGGCGACGACGGTTCCCGTGTTGCCGCCGGTCCATGCAATGCGCCAGCAGGCCATGAACTATGTGCGAGCCATCAAAGGCGAGATCAAACCCCCATGCGAAGCAGTCGAAGCGCTGGAAGACCTGCGTGTGGCGCGCGACTATTTCCGCCTGTTGGGCAGGTAATTACAGGAAGTCAAAGGCATACTGCATATCGATCACTCACCGGTACGAGGAAACCAATGAAAACGTCACAACTGGCTATCAATTCAGTGTCCACAGTTCGCGCTGACCTGGAAGAGTGCCTGGCCGCATACCACGAAGCCGGCTTTACTAACGTCGAGTTTGTTCTCAAACATGTCAAGGAGTATATGGCGCGGGGCCGCGATATCGCGGCTGTGCGTGCGCTGCTGGACAAGTACCGGATGCACTGCATCGGTGGCTTCGAGATGGGCGTCGAGTGTTTCTCGCCCGTGGAGCAACGCGAGGAGAATCATGCGCGCATTGTCGAGAACGCGAAACTGCTGGAGGCGCTTGGCGCATCGACGATGGTGGTTGGCACGGATGGTCCAACCGGGCAGGATGGCGGCGATATCGTGTCAACCATCGCGCGCGAGTTCGCGCAGGTAGCCAGGCAGATCAAACCGGCTGGCGTTACGCTGTGCCTGGAGTTCAACTGGTCACCCGTGGTCAAATCGCTGCGAACAGCGGCGGATATCGCCCGCAAGACGCGCATGAGCAACGTTGGCGTGCTGTTCGATCCGGCGCATTTCCACTGCACGCCCACCAAGTTCGACCAGTTGAACGCACAAAACATCGCTGCGATTCGACATGTCCATGTCGATGACATGGCGGATAAACCCGGCGAACTCTCGAACTGCAACAGCGACCGCATGCTGCCAGGGAAAGGTTGCCTTGATCTGAAGGCTATCTTCGGCCAGCTCGAGAGGAACGGGTATCGCGGTTACTATTCGATCGAGATGTTTGACGAGAAACTGTGGCAGATGCCGGCGCGTAAGGCCGCCCGGATCATGTATCAGAGCCTGCTGCCGTTTGTCAAACGCTGACCGTTGCCCGATGCGAACGTTGGGTAAGCGACGCTCCGGAGCGGATGCCGGCGCGTCCGGTATACGAGGGTAGAGCAGGGCGTTGTTTCGATGAATAAACTGGAGTCTGCCTGGCAACACGGCGCTGCCTGGTTGTATGGCCTTGGGATTCTTCTGGTCGGGCTGGCTATCTATGCTTACGCTGTCAACCTCCCATACCGTATCGACGACTTCGTGCACTTCCGGCTGCTGTCCGCGCATACCCTTGCCGATGTCTGGCTGGGCAACGCCGGTCTGGCTTACTACCGCCCGCTGCCGTTTACGTTGTGGAAACTCATCTACTGGCTGACCGGCTCGTACTCTCCTCATATCATTCCGGCGATCAATGTGGTGTGTCACGCGGTAAACGGCGTGCTGGTCTATGCGCTCGTTCGGCTGCACCAACCACGTAAGGCGGCGGGTACGGTTACCAGTATTGGCGCGGCGATTCTGTTTCTGTTGTTCCCGTTCAGCTACCAGGCCGTCCCCTGGGCAGGTTCGCTGACACACCCATTGGTGACGCTCCTTATCTTGAGCGGCATTGTTTCTGCGGTCTACGCTCAGGATCATCACTTACGATGGATGCGGTATTTCTCGCTGGCGCTGGCAGTTCTGGCGCCATTCGCGCATGAGACGGGGGTGTTGCTGGCTCCCGGTCTGATGCTGTTCCATCTCACCAGAGAGAACGCCGGAGAGCTGCGGTCCGCTGCGCCTTCAGGGAGGTTCCGCTGGGTTCTGACTGGCCTGCGCAGAGCCTTGCTGGCATCTGCGCCGTATTGGGTGATATCGATGCTGGCTCTTGTCATACACCTTCTGGTACGCCAGCACGACCAGGCTGCGGCGATTAAACTCGACCCGGTCAGCCTGTTGCAGAATGGCGTGTATTTTCTGCAAGGGCTGGTGTACCCGGCTGCGCCGCTGGCGTCGCCATTAATGAAAGCATTCCCCGCCTTGAGTGACATTGACGCAGTAGCAATCGTCAGTGCTCCCGTTGTGCTGGTCTTGTGCGGCGTGTACCTTCGACTGGGGCAGCACAGGCTGCTGGCTCTGGCGGTGGGCTGGTATCTTCTCATGATTGCGCCGGCATGGCTGGTGCTGCCGTTTGCCTATGTTGTCGATGGACCCCGCCTGATGTATGAGGCTTCACCAGGGGCGGCCATATTATGGGCTGTTCCGCTGGCTGTTATTGCCAGCCGCTGGCAGGATTGTGTGCGATTCACCCGGGCTGCCGGAATTGCTGTGGCTGCTGTCATCGTCGGCGGTGCAGCGGTTGGCAGCATTCGCTTTCTGTCCGAGCGCGCCGACATGTACGAGCAGACACGTCTGGCCAGCGCAGGGCTGATAGCATCCGCAACTGCGCCGTCAAGCGATACACGCAACGTTCTGTCAGTGAACTTCCCCGCCTGGATTGCACCGGTTACGCCGACGTATGCGCTGGGGCATGAAGGGGTTTCGTTTATCCCTGCCTACAGCTCGCCTGTCGACCTGGTGTGGGCGATGACCGGTGTTGACCGCCCCATGTATAACGCCGTGGTCACTGAATTGCAGTCTCGCTGGCGATATAACTACTTGAACTACGGTTCGCGCTGGAACTCTGCCGACCTGCAGCCTCAACTGCGCATTGCGCATGAGGTGCTGTTTACCAGCTACCGTGGTCACGATCTGGCTACATACCCGGCGGGAAAGCTGGAGCGGGAGAACACCGCGCCGGCAAGCCAGTATGTCGCAGCCTACAGCGGAACTCTGGCGCTG
>JAKALH010000459.1 GCA_021813225.1 Chloroflexota bacterium | reverse complement strand
ACCGGTAGGCACCTGACTATAGGTGTTGAAAGTGCTTTTTACACGCCATTGCGCCCATAATGCCAGCAGCAAGCCAGGCAACGCAAACAACAGATATGTCGGATCGAAGAAGAACACGGCTAGTACCTCCGCTGTATCCGGCCTTCATTGAGAAGCGCTTACAGCTATGTAAGATCATAATACTAATCATATGAGTATTATGAGAGGAATAGAAGAACCGCGTTATAGTATGCACAGTAATGCAGGTTTTCCGAGCGCGGGACATTTGTCATAATCAATCATGATGAAAGGTAAATTCGGTGCGCGAGGAGAGTGGTGGGTGGTGGCGCAGTTCGTATTGCTGCCGGCTGCCTTAGCTGTCGACATCTATTCCCGAGACACCATCGTTACCGCTGGCTATGTCCGATTCCTGCTCGCCGGCGCCGGAGTCGTTGGATTGGTTGTCGGGATAGTCTTTGTTGCTGGCGGCGTGCTTGGTCTGGGACGTAACCTGACCGCCCTGCCGCACCCGGTCGATGACGGTCGTATGGTACAGGCTGGATTGTATTCCGTGGTCAGGCACCCGATATATGCCGGCGTTATCTTCGGATCGTTTGGCGCAGCCTTGCTGGCTGTCAGCCTGGCGGGCGTCATCATGGCAGCGCTGGTTTTGATTTTCTTCGACCGGAAATCGCGCCGTGAGGAAGCCTGGTTAACGGAGAAATACGCGGAATATGCGCAATACCGGTTGAAGGTGCGCAAACTGATACCCTTTATCTATTAGGTATCGGGCGCATGTCTGCGCCGTGAAGGGATACAACCATTATGGCGAATGCAGATTACTTTTATCATGTCGGCTTTGGCCATATCGACCTGGGGCCTGAGCCGCCGCTCATTGCGGTGCTGTCGGGCGATCCGGAACGCGCCCGCCTGATTGCGCAAACGCAGTTGCGCGAAGTCCGCATGCTGTCAGAAAATCGTGGCTTGAACAGCTACCTGGGCCTGCTGCCCGATGGGCGGCCGCTGCTTTCGGCGACCAGCGGGATGGGTGCGCCGTCGCTGAGCATCGTCGTCAATGAATTGGTGCAGGCCGGCATCCGCGTGATTATCCGCATTGGCACGACGGGTTCGATTCAGGATGACGTGAAGGCTGGCAGCATCGTCATCACGAATGCCGCACTGTGCCGCCAGGGTGCTGCGGATGATATTGCTCCGCCCGAGTATCCCGCCGCCGCCGACCCGTTCCTGACAGTCGAATTGGTGAATGCCGCCCGCGACCTTGGTATAGAACACCATGTCGGCATCACGGCTTCCGTCGATAGTTTCTACGAAGGCCAGGAGCGCCGCGAAACATCCGCGAACCCGCACCTGATGCGCCGCCTGCAAGGGGCCACCGAGGAATATCGACGCCTGAACATCTTGAACTACGAGATGGAATGCGGCACGTTGTTCAAGATGGGAAGTGTATATGGATTTCGCGCCGGGTGTGTCTGCGGGGTTATCGCACAGCGCACCAGTGCGGAGACGATCGTTCAGGAGAGGAAAACCGCCGCCGTTGATGCGGCAATTCGTGTTGCCATACTGGCTGCAAGTCGCTGTAAGATACCGGGCAGTCGCTGACGATTGCAGCACAGTGAAGCGTGAAGGCGCGCCACTAACGCGGTTCGATTGTCAACTTGACTGTGGTTCGCTCGGAGCCTTCGATGTCCACTTCGCCGAACGAGGGGATCAGCACCACGTTGATGCCATCCAGGAGCAGATACCCGCGCGCAATGGCAGCAGCTTTCACGGCCTGGTTCACGGCGCCTGCCCCGATGGCCTGGACTTCAGCCCGGCCATGCTCTCGGATGACGCCTGCAATGGCGCCGGCAACCGCGGTGGAACGAGAGTTGGCTGATACTTTGATTAGTTCCATTGTCAAGCTCCTGTACTGTAATGCTCTCGCCTTGCTTCTGTCAGCAAAGACTGCCCTTGTATGCCGTCTATATCTTAACAGGAATTCCAGTGGATAGGCCTGTTTGCCCGCTGTCTGCGTCTGGCGCGAACGGCAGTTCTGTATCTGCATCGCCTGCCAGACCGTCTATCGATTCAAGAGGGGTGAACTTAATGAATGTCAATCCGGCGCCGCGAATCTGCGTTGTGGGCAGCGCCAATATGGACCTGATTGCGCGCGTGCCTCGGCTTCCGCATGCGGGCGAAACCCTGCAGGGGCGCTCGTTCCACCTGGTGTACGGGGGTAAAGGAGCGAACCAGGCCGTGATGGCGGCCAGGATGGGTGGCGCGGTCACGATGGTCGCCTGTGTCGGGAAGGACGTGTTTGGCGAGGGCATGCTGCGCAATTTCCAGCAATACGGCATCGACACCGCGCATGTGCGCGTGGACGAAAACCGCACCTCAGGGGTCGCGCCGATATTCGTGGACGACCAGGCGCAGAATGTGATTGTGATTGTGGCCGGCGCCAATGGGGCGTTGTCGCCATCCGATGTGCGGGCGGCGCGCGCGGCGATTCTGGCTTCGAGTGCCGTGGTGTGCCAGTTGGAAGTGCCGCTGGAGACGACGCTGGAAGCATTTCGCATTGCCAGGAGCGGGGGCGCGCGCACGATTCTGAACCCCGCTCCGGCTCAGACATTGCCTGCGGAACTGCTGGCGTTAACCGATATCTGCGCCCCCAATGAGAGCGAAACGGAGTTGCTGACCGGCATGCCCGTCAACTCTATGGAAGAAGCGCAGGCCGCCGGTCAGCGGCTTCTTCAGGCCGGACTCAGCACGGTCATTATCACGCTGGGTGAGCGCGGCGTGCTGGTGCTGGACGGCGCAGCGGCATGGCATGTGCCGGCCATGAAGGTCGCCGCAGTAGACCCTACCGGTGCCGGAGATGCTTTCATCGGCGCGCTCGCGGTGTGTCTGGGCGAGGGGATGAGTCTGGAGCAGGCTGTCAGACGCGCGAATATCGCGGCGGCCTTGTCGGTTACCCGTCTGGGCGCTCAGGTGTCATTTCCCACACGCGCCGAGGTAGACACTTACGCATGATTACCGGGCCTGCTTCGGGTCCAGAGAACTGAAGTATTCGCGTACGTAATCGCGCATGCCCGCCGGCACTGCGCCGCCCTGGATGGCATCGTCGGCGGTTTTGGCATACTGGGCATAAACCTGCTGATACGGCACAGACGCCTGATTGCTGACACCCGGGTTGGCGGCGGCGTTGGGGTCCGTGACACTG
>JAKALH010000458.1 GCA_021813225.1 Chloroflexota bacterium | reverse complement strand
CGAAATGCCAGATGATACGATTGCGAAGATGAAAGTTAAATTTCTTAAAAAGTTCGTAGAAAAGTATGTCCAGAGGATAAACTTCACCGTCCTCAACATAATTGCCGACTTGCCAGCATATACTGCCATCGTTTCTTAAGATTCGATATAACTCGGAAATGACGGTTTTCTGGTTATTTAAATAGGCGTCAACAGATACGCGGTTTTCGTACTCTTTGCCCATGTTGTAAGGTGGTGAGGTCACAATGAGGTTTACTGACTCGTTGGGAATAGTCTTTAGTAAATCAGCAACATCTCCATGGTATAAGACGATACTCGCATCGGTAGTGTAGACCTCTGCAATTTGTGGCGAGTCAGGCGCAAATAACGAATTCTCTGTTTCCTGGGTCATTGTTATCTTACCAATCCAAAATGGAGTCTCATTCTATGATGTCATCGTCACGCATCTTCAGCACTTCGCGGAACTGCTCGCCGGGCACGTTCGGCCCGACAATGCCGCGCTCTTCCATCTGCTCGATCAGCCGGGCGGCGCGCGTGTAGCCGATGCGCAGGCGGCGCTGCAGCAGCGATATGGACGCCTTGCCCTGCAGCCGCACGGTGGCGACGGCGTCCTGGAACAGCTTGTCATCCCTGCTGCCGCCGCTCTCGCCGGCGGCTTCGGTCAGCGCGCGCGCCTCATCCCATGTCAGCGGGCTGCTGCCGCTCAGGTCGGCCACCGGCGCCGGGCGCGCTTCGCCGTCCAGCGTGCCGGTCATGGGGATGGACGGCGCGGTCATGGCCGCGCTGATGGGGTCCTTGCCGGCGTTCTCGCCGCCGAGCTGCGCGCGCCAGTGCCGCACAATGCGGACGATCTCTTTGTCCGAGACAAAGCAGCCCTGCGCGCGCGTGGGCAGGCCGCTGTCTGGGGTGACCACCAGCATGTCCCCGCGCCCCAGCAGCTTCTCCGCGCCGGGCGTGTCCAGGATGACGCGCGAGTCGACGCTGGTCGCCACGGTGAAGGCGATGCGCGCCGGGAAGTTGGCCTTGATCAGCCCGGTCACCACGTCGACGCTGGGGCGCTGCGTGGCGATGATCAGGTGAATGCCGGTCGCGCGCGCCATCTGCGCCAGCCGGCAGACGGTCTTCTCGGTTTCGTCGGGGGCCAGCATCATCAGGTCGGCCAGTTCGTCGATCACCGCCACGATGTACGGCAGCTTCTTCAGGTCGTCGGGGCGCGCGGGGCCGTTGAACTCGCTCACCTTCTGGTTGAAGTCGGTGATGTTGCGCGCGCCGTGCCTGGCGAACATGCGATAGCGGTTCTCCATCTCGCGCGTCGTCCACGTCAGCACCGCGGTCACCTTTTCCAGGTCGACCACCACCGGGGCGATCAGGTGCGGGATGCCGTTGTAACCGGTCAGTTCCACGCGCTTGGGGTCCACCATCAGGAAGCGCAGGTCCTCGGGCGTGTTGTAGCACAGCAGCGCGGCGATGATCGAGTTGACGCACACGCTCTTGCCGGAGCCGGTGGTGCCGGCGATCAGCAGGTGCGGCATGGCAGTCAGGTCGGCGATGACGGGGTGGCCGCTGACGTCCTGCCCCAGGCCCAGCCGCAGCGGGGTTTTCTTCGCCAGCAGCGCGAACTCGTCGGATTCCATCACGTCGCGCAGCGAGACCAGCGAGGTCTCGCCATTGGGCACTTCCACGCCCACGATGGCGCGCCCCGGCACCGGCGCTTCGATGCGGATGCGCGGCGCCGCCAGCGCCAGCGCCAGGTCGTCGGCCAGCCCGGCGATGCGGCTGACCTTCACCTTGACCTGTTTGCCGCCTTTCATCTCGATGAAACCCGGCTCCACGCCGAACTGGGTGATGGTGGGGCCGCGGTTGACCTCGACCACGCGCCCCGGCACGCCGAAGGCGTTCAACGTCTCCTCGATGACCTGGGCGCGCTTGCGGATGTCGGCTTCCTTCAGCGCGGCATCGTTGCCCGGCTCAAGGGTAGACTCCACCTTCGGCAGCGCCCAGACGCGCTGCGTCTCCAGCCGCGACGAGATAGCCGGCTGCTGAGGTTGCGCCGGCAATGGTCGCACGGCGCTGGATGGGGCATTGGCCGTGAGCGGGTCCGTCCCGCCGATGATGCGCGGGGGCGGCAGCCGCTGCGCGCTGGCCGTCGTCGGCGGGTTCAACGGTTCAGGCTTGCGCCTGGCGGGCGCTTTTGCCGCAACCGCCGGCGGCGCAGGAACCTCCTCTTCTTCGCCGGCGCCGGGACGCACGATCTTGCGGCCGTTGTGGCGCGGCTTCAGGCCGTTGATGACCAGGTCGCCGTTGCCGTTATCGTAGGGCGGGACGATGACATCACGGTCGGCCTCGGCCAGGCGGCGGTCATTCGCGGCGATGGCGCGCCGCGCCGAGTAGCGTTGCACCGCGTCGACAATCTGGGCAACCGACACGCTGGCCGCCAGCATGAGCGCGACCGCCCACAGCACCACCAGCACCGCCACGGCGCCGATATTGCCCAGCGCGCTGACCAGCGCACCGACGATGAAATTCCCAACCTGTCCGCCGCCGGCGCCGCTGGCGGCCAGCGCCTGCCCGTCGGGCTGTTGCCCCATGCCGATGATCTGCAGGGTCGCCAGCGCCGCCAGGTAGGCCAGCGTCATGCCCACGACGCGCCCGGCTGCCAGGCGCGGGAAGCGGTCGCCGAAGCGGCGCAGCACCAGATAGATGCCGATCAGCCCCGCCAGGATGGGGGCCAGCCAGACGCCCCAGCCAAAGACCTGCTTGAGCGCCTGCAGCCAGCTATGCGATAGTTCTCCCTGCCCGCCGGGAGAAAGAGCGCTTAAAATAGTCAGGGCAGCCAGCGCGATCAGGATATAGCCGAGCAGGTCGATGTACTGGTCGGGCGTGAGCAACGGGCGCGCCGGTTCCGGCTGGCGCGATGCCGATTGCTTCGGCTTGCGCTTTTGCGGGCTTTTCCCGGCGGACTTCTTATCGAGCTTCATAGGACAGATGTTCTAATTGTAATGCCAAATCGGGTCACTGCTGTCTACCAACTGGATTCCAGCCAGAAGGCCATCGAGGTTGCCGCGCGCGTCATCAGGGCGGGCGGTCTGGTGGCTTTCCCGACGGAGACGGTGTATGGTCTGGGCGCCAATGCCGCCGATGCCGACGCCGTCGCAAAGATATACGCGGCCAAACAGCGTGCGCTCAACGACCCGCTCATT
>JAKALH010000457.1 GCA_021813225.1 Chloroflexota bacterium | reverse complement strand
CCTGATCATCCCGCGCGGCGGCGCAGCGCTGCATAAACTGTGCCGCGATAACAGCAACATTCCGGTGATTACCGGCGGCATCGGCATCAATCATTACTATGTGGACGCCACCGTCGACCAGGCCAAAGCCGTCGAGGTGATTTACAACGCCAAGGTTCAGCGACCCACCGTGTGCAATGCACTGGGCACGCTGCTGCTGCAGCGCCAGGTGGCCGCGGAATTCCTGCCGCGCGTCATCGCCCGCCTGAGCCAGGCCGGCGTATCTTACCGCTGCGATGATGCCGCATACGAGATCGCCCGGCGCGCCGCCGGCTCATCCGATGGGCAGCGCAACTGGACGATTGAGCGCGCCGGCGAAGGCGACTTCGACATCGAGTGGTTGTCGCTCATCCTGAGCGTGAAGGTCGTCGATTCCATCGACGAGGCCATCGATCACATTACCCGGCACGGCACGGGACATTCTGACGGCATCCTGTCTCAGGACGCCGCCAACATCGCCCGCTTCCTGAACGAGGTGGACTCCGCCGCCGTCTACGCGAATGCCAGCACCCGCTTCACCGACGGCGGCCAGTTTGGTCTGGGTGCGGAAGTGGCCGTCAGCACGCAGCGCGTGCATGCGCGCGGGCCGATGGGGCTGCGCGAATTGACCACCTATAAGTGGGTGGCGGAAGGCGACGGGCACGTGCGCGCCGGTTGACACCAACAGCATAAGCGCTGCACCGCAGCGACAAGCCGGACACCAGCGGGTCGCTCATCCAACATTGAGGCATACATCATGGCAAACATACTGGTGATCGGCGCCGGCATCGGCGGGCTGGCGGTCGCCGCCCGGCTGGCCCGGCAGGGGCACGCAGTCACTATCGTCGAGAAGAACAGTGCAGCGGGCGGGCGCATGCTGCGGCTTGATCGCGATGGCTATCGCTTCGACACCGGCCCTACCCTGTTCCTGATGCCGGATGTCTTCGCCGAAACCTATAGCGCACTCGGCCAGGACATGCGCGATCACCTGGACCTGCGGCGCATCGACCCGACCTACCGCGTGCACTTCCACGACGGCAGCGCCCTGAACCCGTCGGGCGACCTGCAGCGCATGCGCGAGCAGTTGGACGTCATGGAACCGGGAGCTTTCGACGCCTACCTGCGCTTCATGCGCGAAGGCTACCGCTGCTACAATGCCTCATTGAAATACTTCGTGGGGCGCAACTTTACGTCGCTGCTGCAGTATTTCAGCCCGCAGAACCTGCCGCTGATGTTTGAACTGAAGGCGCTGCGCAAGCACTACGACAATGTGGCCGGGTACTTCCGCGACCCGCGCCTGCGCGCGGCATTCTCCTTCCAGAATATGTATCTGGGCGTCAGCCCGTATGACGCCCTGGCGACCTATGCGTTGCTGCAGTATACCGAGATGGGCGAAGGCGTGTGGTTCCCGCGCGGAGGGATGTATGCCGTCATCGAGAGCCTGGCGAAAATCGCTGCCAGCCTGGGCGTACAGTTCCGGTACAGGTCGCCCGTGGCAAAAATCGATGTGGATACCGTGCGCGGGCGTGCGACAGGCGCAACGCTGGTCAGCGGCGAGGTTCTGCGCGCTGATACCGTCATCGCCAACGCCGACCTGCCATACGTCTACGACAGGCTGCTGCCCGACGCAGTGCCGGGGCGGCTGGCGCGCATGAAGTACACCTCGTCGGCGCTGATGTTCTACTGGAGCGTGCGGGGTCAACGCGCTCCGCAACTGCTGCATCACAACGTTTTCCTGTCCGACCACCAGTACAGGCAATCCTTCGACCGCATCTTCCGCGACCTGACGCTGCCCGATGAGCCGTCGTTCTACATTGCCGCGCCGACGCGCACCGAACCGGACTTCGCGCCTGCCGATGGCGACAGCATCATGGCGCTGGTGCCGGTCGGGTATATCGACGAACGCAAGCCGCAGGACTGGGCGGCGCTGCGGCAGCGCGCGCGGGAAGCGGTTTTCGCCCGTCTGCACAGATACGGCCTGGGCGACCTGCGCGAACGTATCCTCTCAGAAGAAACGTTGGGACCGCAGGAATATCGCGACCAGTTGAACCTGGCGAAAGGCGCGGCCTTCGGCCTGAGCCACAATTTCACACAGGTGGGCTACCTGCGCCCGCACAACCGGCACGCACGCTACGGCAACCTGTACTTCGTGGGCGCCAGCACGCATCCCGGCACCGGGCTGCCGATGGTGCTGCTGTCGGCTAAACTGGTGCAGGAACGCATCAGTCAGGAGCAGCATCAGCAGATAAATTACAGTTACAAAAGCAGGAAGCAAGAGTAGAGAAGCAGGATATCGCTGTTCGACCTCTTGCTTCCTGCTTCCCACATCCAGCCTCTTGCCTCTGGCGTTCAGTCACTGGCCTTGCCACTTCACATGCAGGCGCTCCGCCGCGATCTCAATCGCCTGTGTGTTGGCATCGATGCCGATCCAGCGCCGCCCGCACTGCTGCGCCGCCAGCAGTGTCGTGCCGCTGCCGCAGAACGGATCCAGCACCAGATCGCTGGGATTGCTGGCGAGCTGCACAATGCGCAGCAGCAGCGCCAGCGGTTTCTGCGTCGGGTAGCCGACGCGCTCACCGGCCGTCGGCGAGATGCTCGGGATATCCCACACGTCGTCCAGAGGTTTGCCGCCTTTCAGCATATAGCGGCGGCCATAAGAGTTCATGTAGCGGTTGCCCAGCGCATCGGTGTGGCTGTATTTCGCCAGCATAGCCGGCGTCGGCGCTTCGCGCATGAGATTGAATGTGTACTGGCCGGAATTGGCGTACCAGAAAATGACGTCGTGTTTCGTCATCAGGTGGCGGGCAGCGCGCGCAGCGCCCAGCCCGTAGTGCCAGATGATCTCGTTGACGAAGACGCCCGCCCGGTCGCCGGCGCTTGACAGGCCGAATAACTCGTCCAGCAGCGTACGCACATGGTGGCTCATGCGCCAGTCGCAATGAAAGAAGAGTGAACCATCCGGCGACAGCACGCGGCGCAGCTGTTCCAGGCGCGGGCGCATATAGTCGATGTAGGCACCTGACCGGCCGAATGAATCGGCGTATTCGGCATGAATGCGTAGAGGCTTCTGCCCGGCGGCACGGCGCGTGCTGCGCGGCGGCGGGGCGCTGCGCTTCTGGTTGGTGTTGAACGGCGGGTCCAGATAAATCAACTGGCAGGCCCCAGCGGGTATGCGTTGCAAC
>JAKALH010000456.1 GCA_021813225.1 Chloroflexota bacterium | reverse complement strand
GCAGCGGCAGCACGCCAGACACTGCTGAAAAAGAAGTAATCCCGGCGTGGTAAAATAGCTCCTCGCAAATACGCCTGCGCGTGTCTCTGCGCCTTGGAGCGGAGCCGCGCAACACAAAGGAAACATGAATGGCTCTATCCAAAGGTGAAAAGAAGGAATTGATCGAACAGTATGCTGTCAAGCCGGGAGACACCGGCTCGTCCGAGGTTCAGATTGCGGTTCTGACCGCGCGAATCAACCAGCTCAACGAGCATCTGAAGCTGCATAAGCACGACCAGGGCACCCGCCACGGGTTGTTGACACTGGTAGGCCGCCGGCGCGCCCACCTCAAATACTTGATGGCGAAGGACCCGGCGCGTTACAAGGAGCTGCTTGCCAGGCTGGGCCTGCGCAAGTAAGTCAACGCAGCGCAATGAACAATGGAAAGGGCGAGCACTGGGTCGCCCTTTCTGCATATAACCGGCGCATACCGGCAAGGAGGAAAACGCAGTGTACCGACAGTGAACTGAATATCCTGTTTGACCCAGCGGAAACCAACCGCGTGGGGAGGCGGTAGAGTTTAGAGATCAGCCACCGAACGAGCGGGCGCCGCGCTGGATGCCTGATCTCTAACCTCTATCCTCCCGCTGCGCGGAAATGCGCAATGGGCCTGGCGTCAGGCCGTTGCTTTCAGCACAAGGCCGGCGTCTGCGGATGGCCGGCGATTCAAAAGATTGAGTGAGAAAAATGACATCAAATGATGTGACGATGGTTCTTCCCGCCGACAAGCCGGTGAACCATGTCTATACAACCAAAATCGGCGACAAGCAGATTACCATCGAGACCGGCCGCCTGGCGCGTCTGGCCGGCGGCGCCGTGACCGTCCGTATCGGCGAAACAATCGCCATGGCGACCGCCACCATGGCCAAGGAAGTCCGCACCGGCATCGACTTCTTCCCGCTCAGCGTGGAGTACGAAGAGCGGCTGTATGCCGCCGGGCGCATTCCAGGCTCGTTCTTCCGGCGCGAGGGACGCCCGGCCGAGGCCGGCATCCTCATCTGCCGCCTGGTCGACCGGCCGCTGCGCCCGCTTTTCCCCGATGACCTGCGCAACGATGTGCAGATCATCATCACGGCCCTGTCGCATGACCAGATCAACGACATCGATGTGATGGCTGTGAACGCGGCTTCGGCTGCGTTGATCGTCTCTGATGTGCCGTTCACCACGCCGGTGGGCGCAGCGCGCATCGGCCTGATCGGCGGCGAGTTCGTCGTCAACCCGACCATCCCGGAGATGGAGTACAGCGACCTGGACCTGCGCATTGCCGGAACCAGAGACGCCATTGTGATGGTGGAGTGCGGCGCCAACGAAGTGGACGAAGCGACCATGACCAAGGCGCTGCGCCTGGGTCACGAGGCCATTCAGGATTACGTTACCCTGCAGGAGCGCATGCGAGCCGAAATCGGCAAGGCCAAGTCGGACTACAAGCGCTTCGGCACCAACAAAGAATTCAACCAGCAGGTGCGCGACCGCGTGGGCACGCGCGTGCAGAACGTCATCGACACCACGCTCGATAAGACCGAGCGCAGCACCTTCCTCGACAGCATCGAGGGCGAAGTGATGGCGCAGATGCAGGCTATCGGCGATGTCGATGCCGACGAACTGCATCAGGTGATGAAGGACGTGACCAGCGAGGCCGTGCGCGACCGCATCCTGCGCGACGGCGTCCGACCTGACGGCCGCACGCCGCGCCAGATCCGCGCGATCTGGTGCGAAGCCGGCGATCACCTCTCGCCGCGCGCTCACGGCGCGGGGCTGTTCACCCGCGGTGAGACGCAGGTGTTGAGCATCGTTACCCTCGGCAGCAAGGAAGACGCCCAGAAACTGGACGGGTTGTTCCCTTCCGAGGAAAAGCGCTACATGCACAATTACAACTTCCCGCCCTACAGCACCGGCGAAGCCAAGGTGCTGCGCGGCAGCAGCCGGCGCGAAGTGGGCCACGGCGCGCTGGCCGAGCGCGCGCTGGTGGCCGTCATCCCCGATGAGGACGCCTTCCCCTACACCATCCGCGTGGTGAGTGAGGTGCTCTCGTCCAACGGCAGCACGTCCATGGGCAGCGTGTGCGGCAGCACCCTCGCGTTGATGGACGCCGGCGTGCCGATCAAAGCGCCGGTGGCCGGCATCGCTATGGGGCTGGTGACCGACGGCAAGGGCGGCTACGCGATTCTGAGCGACATCCAGGGCCTTGAGGACCACATCGGCGATATGGACTTCAAAGTAGCCGGCACAGCCAAGGGCATCACCGCGCTGCAGATGGATATCAAGATCGCCGGGATTACCCCCGAAATTCTCGAACAGGCGCTGGCGCAGGCGCGCGAAGGGCGCATGGCCATCCTGTCGAAGATACTCGAAGTGCTGCCCGAACCGCGCAGCAGCATCAAGGCGCACGCACCCCGCATGCTGATCGTGCAGGTCGACCCCGAAAGACTGGGCATGGTGATCGGCCCCGGCGGCAAGACGGTGCGCGGCATCCAGGAACAGACCGGCGCGCGCATCGACATCGAAGACGACGGCCGTGTGTTCATTTCATCCATCGACGGCGCTTCCGCTGAGCGCGCCCGCGAGATGATTGAGTCGATGTCGACACCGGTGAAGGTTGGCAACATCTACACCGGCAGGGTCGTGCGCATCACCGACTTCGGCGCGTTCGTGGAAATTGCCCCCAAGACGGATGGCATGGTGCACGTGTCACAACTGGCCGATCACCCGGTCCAGCAGGTCGCCGACGAGGTGTCGCTGGGGCAGGAGATCAGCGTCATGGTGACCGCCATCGACGACGGCGGCAAGATACGGCTGAGCCGCAAGGCCGTGCTGGAAGGCATGACGCTGGAGGAAGCCATCGAGTCGGACAGCCGCGGCGGCGGGCGGCGCAGCAGCGGAGACCGCGGCCCGCGCCGTGACGGCGGACGCAGCGGAGATCGCGGACACCGCGACCGTGATCGCGGCCCGCGACGGGATTGATTAAAGGCAGGACGTGCGTCCTGCGCGTTCCGGGGCGGGTGTGGCAGTGCCGCATCCGCCCTCTTGGCGCCATGAACCAGGCCAGCTTCCGATTCTACGCTGAACTGAACGACTTTCTCCCCACTGAACGCAGGCAGGTAAGCTTCGACCACGCCTTCGAGAATCGCGCTTCGGTCAAAGACATGATCGAGGCGCTGGGCGC
>JAKALH010000455.1 GCA_021813225.1 Chloroflexota bacterium | reverse complement strand
GGTGGTTCGTGGTAACCCGTTCATCAGTTTAGCTGCTCCTAGAACTTGCCATCCCGTGTCTCAAAGTGCGTTGGCTTTGCCAGCGAGCGCCCGCCCTGCTGAATCCATTGCGCGGTCCACTCGATCATCTGGAACGCGGATACCCGGGGGTAGCCGAACAGGCGCTGGCACTCAGCCGCATTGGAAAGCAGCGCATCGCCGCTCTCCGTCCCGCCGAAGACCGGCGCCCGGCCGAATATCCCGCCGAAGCGCTCCGCCACCCAGCGCACGGACAGCGTTTCAGGTCCGGTGAGATTCAGAATGCGTGCGGGGCTGGCGCAGATGCCGAAAGACTGCAGGATGACCCGGTTGGCGTCGCCCTGCCAGATGACGTTGATATTGCCCATGTTCAGATCAATGACGTCCCCGGCCAGCACACGCTGTGCGATGTCAGGCAGCACGCCGTAGCGCAGGTCGTTGGCATAGTTTAATCGCAGAATGGCGACGCGCGTGCCGCGGTCGAGCGATCCGTACTGGAACATGCGCTCGCGTCCCACACACGATTGGGCGTAGTCGCCGCGCGGCTCGGGCGGGGTCTGCTCCGTTGCGCCGCCGCTGCTGACGGGGACAAAAGGATACACGTTGCCGGTGGATAACGCCACGATGCGCGCCGTGGCAAACCGCCGCGCCACCAGCCCGGGCAGGAAGGTGTTCAGCATCCATGTCAGCGCTTCTGCGCCGGTGGAGCCGAATTTCATCCCCGCCAGATGGATCACGTTAGGCGCATCGGGCAGATGGTCGAGCGCGCCGGGTTGCAGCAGATCGGCGCTGATGACCCCGATCCCGGCATCGGCCAGTTCGCGGGCGGCATCAGGCGAGGTGAAGCGCGAGACGCAGTGCACATGCCAGGGCAGGCCGGCCGCCAGGATGCTGCGCCAAGCCAGTTGCGCCAGACTGGGGCCCATCTTGCCCCCGGCCCCCAGGATGAGCAAGTCGCCCTCCAGTTGTTCCACCGCAGCGACAGTTCTGTCGTTTGGCGACGTCAGAAGATCGTTGAGCTGCGTTTCGTCCTGCAGCGCCTTGTCGATTTCACCCATCATACCCAGTCATTTTATGTCACCACTTCCTGTCAACCACGCGCGGGCTGACCGATCTGGCTAGAGGTCGAGCGAGGTTATCCCATTGCGTCAGCACCACCCTCACCCTGTCGTCGTCCGTAGTTTATTAATATCGCTTACTATCTTAATGAGTTTATGGGTTTCGCGCGGGCTTGTCAAGTGGATAAACAGCCTGCAATAGCGATACGGTGTGACGGTTTGTAAATAGTATTGACAAAACAGCGTTGCCCCTTATACTCATAATTGTTTGTCTTTAACGCTCCAATCACGCTCTTGGTACATAAAAAGTCTCGTCATGCTGTCAAGCATTTGTTATCCGGGTTTATATGAGAGGAGAGCACACATGAAAAAGCCAGTGACGCGCAAGTTAAGTCGCCGCATGTTGCTGAAGGCGGCTGCCTTTGGCAGCGTTGGTGCATTAGTGGCAGCCTGTGCACCACAAACCGTCACCGTCGAGGTGACTCGCGAAGTCCAGAAGGAGGTTCAGGTTACCAGTGTCGTCGAGAAGACGGTTCAACAAACCGTCGAAGTGCCGAAAAACGTGATCGTGACTGCCACACCGCAGACCAGGGCGCCGGTCGAAATCAGCTACTGGCAGGCTCCTATCTGGCGTTATGGCAAAGACAACAAGACTCCTAATGCCCCGGTTGATGAATGGTTCAATTATTCAATTCAGCGGTTCCAGGAAAAGAACCCTGATGTGAAGGTCAACGCAGAGCTGATCCCCTGGGATCAGTGGGGCGCCAAGGTCAACCCGGCCATCGCCTCGGGCACGGTTCCCAACCTGCTGTACGGCGGACCGCAGCCGGCCACGGTGCAGACAGGCGTGTTCGACCCCGTCGATGATTACATCACCGCCGATATCAAGTCGCAGTGGGCTGACTACATGCTGCGGGCCAACACGGTGTTCGGCAAGGTTTACGGCATCCCCACCTTCGCCAACCCGAATATGTGGGCGCTGTCGAAGACCGCGCTGGCGAAGTATGGCGGCGCCGACCTCATACCTACCGATGAGATTCGCAGCTTTACGTACCAGACCGCCGAGAAGATGGCCGAGAAGTTCAGCGACGGCAAGACGCGCTACTGGATGGGCGTGCCCGTGGGCGACCACCCGGCCGCGATCTACATGGATGTCTGTCAGGCCTTCCTGGGCCGCGGCGTTGCCATGTTCGATGACGCCGGCGAGCGCTTCGTCGCCGCCGACAACCCGCGCTCCGTCGAGGCGCTGCAGTGGTTTGTCGATATGCAGAAGAAGGGTTGGATGATCCCCAACCTGCCGAAGTGGAGCGATGTCGATACCTTCTACTGGACGCTTAAGGCCGCAGGCCGCGGCCAGTGGGCCGGCATCCAGACCGAGCTTGAGACCGCTCAGGCCGCCGGGCAGGCCGGCAAGCCGTTCGAGATCGTGCTGGTGACGCATATGTACGACGAGAAGCTGGAGCCGCATCTGGCAGGCGCCAACGGCGGCGGCGGCTTCACGGTCGGCCACACCACCGACCCGGACAAGCGCGCGGCCGCTTTCCGCCTGGGCAACTACTATGCGCTCGATCCGTTTGTGGGCGTGGCGTGGCTGGTCAACGGCTTCTTCCCAACCAGCAAACCGCAGGTTGCGGCGGTAGCCAACAACCCGATCCTGCAGGACCCCAACAAGCAGTGGGTGCTCAACACGTACATGGGCGGCAAGCTCAAGTCCGAGCCGCTCACGTCCTATGTCTCGCCGCCGCAGAACGCGCGCACGGCGAAACTCCTGGGCGCCATCAACATCAACGACCTGTGGCTCAAGCAGTTCCAGTCGGTGTTGCTCGGTCAGAAGACGCCGGCCGCAATGATGAAAGAGCTGGCGACGACGATCAACACGACGATTGGCGCGAAGGTATAGGCACACGCGTGTCTCTCCTGGAAGACGCACAGGCTGTAATTCGGCAAGCAGGGTGGGTTCGCAGCCCTGCTTGCCGATTTCTTTTGTATCAAAGGGGTGTCACCATGACCCGGGTATCGTCCACCGCACCCGGTCCAGTCGCCCGGCGTGGCAAAGCCAGCGGGCTTGCGCGGCTGGCCTATGCGTTTAAGAAGAGCAATAAATGGGGTTATGTGTTCATCGCCCCCCT
>JAKALH010000454.1 GCA_021813225.1 Chloroflexota bacterium | reverse complement strand
GTCTGTCACGCCATAGCAGCCCAGGTGCCGGCCCAGGTCGTGGCAGATGACGAACACGATGTTATAGTGTTTCTGTTCCATTAATATCTTTATATCCTCCTGTGCGGTCGGGCTTCATGATACGCCCGGCAGAGCCTCGGGCGCGGAGGCGCCGGCGCTGATCTGCAGGCTGGTCAGCGCGCTGGCAACCTGGCTCATATGCGCGCGCATATCATCGCGCGAATTGTTCAGCATGGTGATTGCCCGCGAGTATCGACCGTCCAGTTCATCCTGCAGCGACTTGATATGGTCCTGGGCTGTGTGCACCGCAGCGTCCAGTTTCTGCAGGTCGATGTTCTGGCTGGTGCGCAACACCATCTGGAACACCAGCAGCAGATACGGCACGAACATGCTGTAACTCACCAGCACCACGTTCAACTGAAACGCCTCGGTCTGCACGCCCGACGACAGGTCGTAGACGGCATCGGGCACGACGGCGACGCCGAACATCATGGTGACGCTGGGGTCGATGTACTTCTTCACTTCCCGGGCCTTCTGCAGCACGGCTTTCTCGATGTCTTTCTTCAGGCGGTGCTGCTCGGCGGGGTCGCCGGCAGCGGTGAACTGCTCCAGCAGGCCGGTGGCGGCCCATTTGCTGTCGATGGGCAGGATCAGGTTGTTCGGCAGGCGCAGGCCGAATTCCACCGGCCGGCCGCCCACGGTGAAGTTGCGCACCTGCCATTCGACCGGCAGACGGGCGAATACCGCTTCCAGAATATTCTCGCCGGCGGAGCCTTTCGACTGCGTGCCCGCGATGACCGCTTCCAGCCGCCGGATGGAGTCGGCGGTGACCTGCTCGATATCGCGGCGCGCCTTCGCGCTGCTCTGCAACTCTCCCAGTTCCTTCTGAATCTGAGCGAACCGGTCCGCCAGTTCCGCGCTGACGCGGTGCAGCGAGTCGGTCGACTGCTGCTGCACGCTGCCCACGCGGGTGGCGATGCTGGCTTCGGTCTGCGCCAGGCCGGTCGCCAGCCCGTTGATGCCCTGGTTGGCGGCCGTCTGATTCTTTTCGACGCTGGACACCCGCTCGGCCAACCCGCGCAATTCCACCTCAACCTTTGTGACCGCCTGCGCCAGCGGTTCCAGGTGCGCCACCTTCTCGGCCAGCGTCGCCGCCTGTGTCTGGCTCTGCTGCGCGGACTGGGTGAGGGTCTGCAGCGCCGCCGCGACCTCGCCCAGCGTGCCCGGCGGTTTGCGGAACTGCAGGAATATGGCAGCCAGCGCCGCAACCAGCAGCGCCAGCATCAGCAAGATCACGACGATGTTCAGAATCGTATTCATCTTTCCCCCCGCCCATACCTATTGTGCGCTGCCTGGATTCTACGGCAGGTGCGACGAAAGCCATCATACAGCAGGCGCAGCCGCCGCCTGAAAGCGCAATATCAGTACAATCCGCCCTATGACTACTTCCAATCGTGTGGTTCGCATGGGCGTCGTGGGCGCAGGCGCCATCGCGCAACGCGGCATCCTGCCGCATCTGTCGCAGCCCGATGTGCAGGAGCGCGTGCAGCTGCAGGCGGTGTGCGATCCCGTGCCGGGGCGCGCCGAGGCTGCCGCGCAGAAGTTCGGTGTGCCGCACGCATTCCTCACTTACGAGGAATTGCTGGCGCACGGCGACGCGGACGCCGTCAGCATCTGCTCGCCCATCGGGCTGCATTACCAGCAGGGCATGCAGGCGCTGGAAGCCGGCAAACACATTCACTTCAACAAAACCATGACGACGACCGTCGCGGAAGCGACAGCGTTGATCGACCTGGCGCAACGACGCGGGTTGAAAATCGTCGCATCCCCCGGCGAAGTCCTGCGCCCGCACGTGCAGGAGATTCGCAGGCTGATTGCAGGCGGCGCCATCGGCACACTGGCCTGGGCCATCTGCGGGGCGGCCTTCGGGCGATACCACGAGGAGGAAATCTTCCGCAAAGGCGACGACGTGCTCAGCAACGTCGACCCATCGTGGTACTTCCGCAAGCCGGGCGGCGGCCCGCTATACGACATGACCGTATACACGCTGCATGCCCTCACGTCCGTGCTGGGTCCGGCGCGCCGCGTCACAGCCCTGTCCGGAACACGCATTCGCGAGCGCGAATTCCGCGGCGCGATGATTCCCACCGACGCCGACGATAACACGCTCATGCTGCTGGATTTCGGCGACAACCTGTTTACCATGGTATACGGCACGGCAGCCGGCAACGTCACAGGCGGCGCAACGTACTTCGGCACGGGCGGGACCATCCAAGGCCTGAAGCTGAACGGTGAACCGTTCGACTATCCCGGCAAGGAACTGGCCGACCAGGCGCCGGGCGGCAGCAATGCGCAGTGGGCATTGCCGCATATCACGGGCAATCACCGCACCATCGGCGAGCAGCATGTTTTCGAGGATGTCATGCAACTGGTGGATTGGGTTCGCGACGGCAAGGCGACGCCCGTCACCGCCGAGCACGCACGCCATGTGATCGACATCATCGAGTCCGCTTATCGCTCTGCGGAAACCGGCCGCACCCAGGACCTGACTACCGTGTTTTAAGCAAGTTGCCAATTGTTTTCCCGCCAGAAGCGTATAAAATAACCAGCATCGCGTTTCTTCCCAAACCCTATGGCAAGGAGGTGTCGCCTTTTCCTGAGCACAGTCGCGCAAGTCACGAGCATCCGTAAATCAGAGCATCCACTATTCCAGTATTCTTCCAGGAGAGAATGTCATGCTACGGAGTTTTGTCCGGATAGCAGGTCTAGCAGCCCTGCTGGTGGCAACGATGCCGTCGGGAATCACTGGCGCTGCGGCACCCGGCGGGATAGCCGATAGCCATCGGGCCGGCAGCGTCACAGCAGCGTCGCTCGCAGCCAGTACAGGCGCCAAAGCCTCGAATCGTGTGATTGTCGAATTGAAACTGCCCCCGGCTGCCACGCTGGCAACCTCTGCGACCAGAGCGCCTGCCGCAGGCGGCCATCTGAATCTTGAATCGCCGCAGGTGCAGACCTATATCGCCCAGTTGAAAGCCGAACAGGCATCTTTCATCCAGACAATGCAGGCCAACCTGCCCACGGCATCCGTCGCCCGCTACATCAATGAACTCGGCCAGGCCATCCCGGCCACATACCAGATCGTATTCAACGGCGTCGCCGTGGACCCAGGCAGCACCAGCGCCGCGCAGGCTATGCGCGAACTCAGC
>JAKALH010000025.1 GCA_021813225.1 Chloroflexota bacterium | reverse complement strand
GACTACATCGCACACTGCCACCAGGTTTGACAGGGGATTTTCCATGTGACAGTCTGCATGCAGATTGCCGATTCCGCGCAGACCGACCAGACCGACTTTTAGTGCCATTGTGATTTCCTCCACGCGTAAGTGTATTACTTTATCGGTTTTGCTCAAGGCCGGACACATCGCTGAAACGACAATCTGACCCTTATTCAGGCTGGTACATGGCTGCGCTCATATTCCCGACGAAGTCGGGCGGCCCGGTGTGTCCCAACTGCTGCCGCACGGCGTGCGCTTCGCCAGTGTGAAACCAGTAGTGGTAGATGTTTCGAAGCAACATCGTGCCAATACTCTCGGGGCGGGGTTTGCCGTTCCAGATGAAATATTCGGTCAGTCGCAGGGGTGTCAGTGCATCCAGCCAGATATCGGCTGCGCTCGTGATGCTGTCCCAGGCCGACCACATTTCGGCGAGCGGCGGTGTACTGGCTGGTTTGCCGGTGCCGACGCGGTCGTTCAAACCTGCGACGATGGTCTTGCCCTGCGCCAGGAGCAGCCAGTAGGCCTGCTCCTGGTTGGCGAGGTGCCCGACCATCCAGCCGACGCTGTTCATCGGCAAGATGCGCTGCACACCTTCGGCTTCGCTGACGCCGGCCAGGCAGCGCGCGAACTCACTCCGGGCGAATCGAAGCTGGACAACGAGTGGGTGTGTCATATGGACTCAGTTTCCAGGTGCGCTTAGATACTCACGGTGACTTCGCGTCCAGCAGCCTGGCTTCGATAGATGCCGTCCAGAATTGTCTGCACGTACAATGACTGCTCCGGCGGCACCGGCGACGGCAAGCCCTGCGCAACCGCGCGCGCGAATTCCACGCACTCCAGCGCGTGCGGCTCCAGCGTATCCCGGGTCAACAGCAGTGTGCGGTTATAAAACTGGCGCGTTTCGTAGTTGGAACTCACAAACTCGGCCTTGGGCCATTCGCATCCGCCTTCGGTTCCATACAGCCACAGACGCGCTTCCTCGCCCTGTGTGTTGTGGTGCAGCAACCAACTGACTTCCAGAATGAGCGTCGCGCCGTTATCGAATCGCACGAACGCTGAGGCAAAGTCCTCGACGTCGATATCGCGCGGCACCCGGTTGCGCCCCGATGTGCTGAATGCGCCTTCGTGATGCGCCAGTGCCGTACGGGCGACGCCGCTGACCGTTACGGGTTTGGGATGGTCCATCAGCCACAATGTCAGGTCCAGGATATGCACGCCGATGTCGATGCATGGCCCGCCGCCGCTGTTCTTCTTGTAGATGAATGTGGGGCTGAGGGGCAGGAATCCGCGGCGCAGCATCCAACTGCGCGCATGGTAAATCTGGCCCAGCACGCCGGTTTTGATTTCCGCCTTCATCGCCTGCGCAACGCCGCCGAAGCGAAAGTGCTGCGCCGTCATGAGCAGTTTGCCGGAGCGGTCCCGTGCCGCAATCATCTTGCGCACGTCGTCGGGACCGGGAGCCAGCGGCTTCTCGCAGATGACATGCTTCCCCGCATCCAGAGCCGCAATAGCCTGCTCGGCGTGGTACATGTTGGGCGAACACACATCGATGATATCGATTTCCGGGTCGTTGAGCAGGTCGGCGGTTTTTTCATAGAACCGCTGCACACCGTGTTTTTCACGCCATACGTCAAACACGGCGGGGTTGATGTCGCTGCCGGCAACCAGTTCCGCGTCCGTCGATGCCTTCCAGCCGGGAACATGCGTGTTGGCGATACCGCCCAGACCGATGACACCTACTTTCAACTTCTTCGTCATTATCGAATCTCCTCTGTAATTGATTTATCGAACAGGAATTTCTGCTTTAAACACAACCGATGGCTGTGCGGAAAAGATGCTGTATTCTGGCAAAATCGCGGGGACAAATACCGACTGGCCGCGCCGGCACACCTCATGGCCGCCGGCATACCGCAGGACGATCTCTCCCGCTGTGACCACCATGATGCACGGTCTGCCTGCCGTACTGACATGACGATTCGCGCCGGCAGCAACGTCGAACCGGCTGACCCTGAATTCCGGCGCCGGCGTTTTATATACGACCGTGCCGCCGACCGATGTACCGCCCAGGATTTTCACCGGGCCGGGTTCATATCTCAGGATTTCCAGCAGCGAACGGGCATCCTTATACTTCAGCGTCAGGCCCACACGAACTACGTTGTCGGAGTTGGCCATGCATTCGATGATGTTCCCTTTCAGGTAGGCATGCGGCACGCCTGCCTCTGCGAACATGGCTTCTCCTGCGCTCAGGCGCACCAGATTCATCAGGAAGACGCACAACAGCCCGACGTCGGCACTAGGGTACTTCTGCTGCAAGGTCAGAAACAGCGTTTCGACCTCTGTCGGCTCGCGTTTTCGGCTGCCCAGGCGATGCGACAGCTTCGCGATGGTCTGTGACAGTGCATCCGGCTGGCTTACAGAGCGCGTAATCAGCGTCGTGAACAGCAGCTTTGCTGTATCTCGCTGCTTCTGCGGCGACAGCGCGTACGCAGCCTGTACACGCGAAGCGACATCCGCTCCGACGAATTCCGCGATCTCCGGATACTGCGATAAGGTCGTGGCGAGGTCAGCGACTGGCCTGATGCCCATCAGCGCGGTGAGTGAATCCAGTGCGATCGCCACTTCGGGTTTATGGTTATCGTCCGGATAGTGCTCCGGTGCTTCGGCATGCAGTTGCCGGGCCTGCGCCTTGTTCGGATGCGCCTGTATCGACAACGCTTCACCGGCAGACAATACCTTCAGCAGGAACGGGAGCTTGCGATCGAACCGGGAACTGACGCTTTTGCCCAATAATTCCTGCGGGTGTTCGGCGATCCACCGATCGAGCGCGACCGGCTGGTCGTCGACAAACACCGCTGAGGGAGCCTTCGGGTGCGCACCCATCCAGAGTTCGCCGTATGGCACTCCTGGCTGTGGTGCGATTCCCATCAGGCGCGGGATGAATGCGTCCTTGTCGCGTGTGCCCCATTCATAGTGCTGTATCTGATTCTGCATCAGATACGGCTTTGGTCTGACCGGTCGGTCTGAAATCGCAGTCATCTGGATGTATGCAGGTTCCGTTGCCCGGATGTATCGTATCTCATGTCACGCCGGTGTGGATTGTAAGTCACTCGATGGGGTTGAGCAACATTGCCGCGCAGAAGCGCAGAATAGCGATTGCCGCGATAATAGTTTGCGGCAGCCCGAAGACATATCATGATGTTGTATGACAACCATGCCCTATCACGAGAGATACCGGTCGCAGTACCATTTCACAGCCCGCCAGAACTGGTTGAACGATCCTAATGGTCTGGTGTATTACGAAGGCACCTATCATCTGTTCTTTCAGCATAACCCGCAAGGCACCGAATGGGGAAACATGACATGGGGCCATGCCGTCAGCTCAGACCTGCTGCGGTGGCGGCAGGTCCACGATGCGCTCCTGCCGGATGCGCTGGGTACGATGTTCTCCGGCTCTGCGGTAGTTGACTGGAACAACACCGCGGGTTTCCAGCAACGTGATATGAAAACCATTGTGCTGATCTATACGGCAGCCGGCGGTTCATCTGAAGAGTCAAAGGGTCAGCGATTCACCCAATGTATTGCCTGCAGCACCGACGGCGGTAAGAGCTTCACCAAGTATGCCCACAACCCGATCCTCGGGAATGTCATCCACGACAATCGCGATCCGAAGGCCATATGGCATGCGCCGACACGTCGCTGGATCATGGCGCTTTATCTCGATCAGGATGTCTTCGGGCTATTCGCATCACCGGACCTGAAGGCCTGGGCGCGTTTGCAGGATATTGAGATGCCTGGATGCAGTGAGTGCCCGGACTTCTTCGAAATGCCGGTCGAAGGAATGCCCGCCGAACGACGTTGGGTCTACACGGCGTCCAATGGCCGCTACCTCGTCGGCGCCTTTGACGGATATCGGTTCGCGCCTGAATTCAGCGCGCCGCGCGTTGTCGACTACGGTGCGAATATCTATGCCGTGCAGACGTATTCCGATATGCCGGATGGCCGTCGTGTCCAGATGGCCTGGATGGCGGGCGGCATTTATCCCGGTATGCCATTCAATCAGCAGATGTCGTTCCCGTGCGAACTGCGGCTGGCGCGTTTCGAAAAAGGCCTGCGCCTGCTGCGCACCCCTGTTGCAGAAGCAGCGTCATTACACGCACGCACGACTAATCGGGCCGACTTGAAACTGGACAGCAGTGCTTCTGTCCATGAGCTGTCTTGGTTTGATCTGCTGGACATCGAGATGGACGCGGCGCTTGATCGCAACAGTGAGTTCACACTGCGCCTGAGCGGCGAGAAACTGACTTATTCTGCTGCGACCGGACAACTCAGTTGTCTGGGCAGGACTGCCATCGTTGCGCCGCAGGATGGCCGAATACGACTGCGCATCCTGCTGGACCGGACGTCGATTGAGTTGTTCGTCAATGACGGCGAGATATCGATGACGTCCTGTTCTCTCGCTGATACCGCAAAGGCAGGTGCTGCGATTTACGGCCACGACGTGCTGATGAAGTCATTGCGGGTATCGGAAATGCAATCGATATGGGACTGACACTGCAGCGCTAAGCTGGCTGCCAGAAATTCCCGGCACTTTTCGCGGCGGCTGAAACCGCGCGCGACGTAGAGTCGCCGGGCAAATGTGTCAAGAACTTACGGCGACTAACTTATCGCGAGCGTAGTCGATAGAGTGATATCAAACAGGAGGCTGACAACAAGATGGAGAGATTAAGCATCAATGGCGCATGGCGCGTGTCGCAGGTTGGCGGGGGGTTAAAAGCCCCTGCGCACGTTCCGGGCTGTATTCATACCGACCTCATCGCTGCTGGAAAGATTCCCGACCCCTATTTCCGCGACAACGAGTTGAAACTGCAATGGATTGGCGAGGCGACCTGGCTGTACAGCCGCAGTTTCAGCATACCGGCAGCATTGTTGAAACACGATGTCGTGCTTCTGCGATGTGAGGGGCTGGATACTTTCGCCACTATCCGCATCAATGGTCAGGAACTGGGGCGCACAGACAATATGTTCCGCACCTGGGAGTTCGATGTCAGAGAGCATCTGAAACCCGGTCGGAACCGTATTGAGGTGGAGTTCGATTCGACAACCCCCTACATCAAACGCCGGGAGGCTGAGCATCACCTGCCCGGCTGGAATGCCCCGCATGAAATCGCCGGGCGCGCCTGGGTGCGGAAAGAACCATGCAACTACGGATGGGACTGGGGACCGGTATTGATAACCTGCGGCATCTGGCGCAATATTGAATTCGTGGCGTACGATGTCGCGCGGCTGACCGGCGCGCTGATCCTGCAGAACCACACTGAGGCAGGCCAGGTCACACTCACAGTCAGGCCGGAAATACAGTCCGCCGCTGGTGAAAAGTTGTCGACGCGCGCCAGAGTAGTGCATGAAGACCTTGTTGTTGCAGAAGCGGCCGGCGATGGGGACCTGCAACTTACGATCCGCGACCCGCATCTGTGGTGGCCGAATAATCTTGGCGCGCAGCCGCTTTATGAGGTGATTGTCGAGTTGCTGGATGCCTCGCAGGCGGTGATCGATACAAGCCGGCGACGCATCGGCCTGCGCACTCTGTATCTGGATCGTCACCCTGACCAGTGGGGCGAATCATTCCAGTTCGTGGTGAACGGCGTTCCCTTCTTCGCCAAAGGCGGCAACTGGATTCCTGCGGATACGTTTGCCACTGCTGTGACGGAGGAGCAATATCGCAAACTGCTGACGAGCGTCAAAGACGCCAACATGAATATGTTGCGCGTGTGGGGTGGAGGCATCTACGAGCAGGACATCTTCTATGATCTGTGCGACCAATATGGCATCTGCCTGTGGCAGGACTTCATGTTTGCCTGTTCCACTTATCCGGGTTTTGATCAGCCTTTCCTGGACAACGTGCGTGCGGAGGCCCGTGACAACGTGCGCCGCCTGCGCCACCACCCCAGTATCGCTCTCTGGTGCGGCAACAACGAACTGGAGCAGGGCCTGGTTGGGCCGGAGTGGACCAGCCGGACCATGAGCTGGGAAGACTACGGCAGGCTGTTCGACCAGTTACTGCCGGAGGTTACAGGAGCACTCGATCCGCAACGCTCCTACTGGCCGTCCAGCCCGCATACACCCATTGGCAACCGCGCGTATTTTAACGACCCGAATTCCGGCGATGCGCACCTGTGGGATGTCTGGCACGGACGCAAGCCCTTCGAGTGGTACCGGACTTGCACTCACCGTTTCAACAGCGAATTCGGTTTTCAGTCGTTTCCTGAGCTAAAGACAGTGAATGGCTATACCGAGCCTGAAGAACGCAATGTCACCACCTATGTGATGGAATTGCATCAGCGCAGTGGCATCGGTAATGCCGTCATCATGCACTACATGCTGGACTGGTTCCGCCTGCCACGCTCTTTCGATATGACCCTGTACCTGAGCCAGATACTGCAGGGTATGGCGATGAAGTACGCCGTGGAACACTGGCGGCGCGCGATGCCGCGCGGCATGGGCACGCTGTACTGGCAGATCAACGACTGCTGGCCGGTGGCGAGCTGGTCGTCCATCGACTATCATGGTCGCTGGAAGGCGCTGCATTACATGGCGCGACGCTTCTATGCGCCGATTCTCGTGTCCGGGCTTGAAGACAGCGAGACCGGCCGGCTGGCTATCCACCTGACAAATGACACCCTGCAACCGACCAGCGGTGAAGTGTCCTGGCGGCTGACGACAGTGCAGGGTAAGGCCCTGGCGCATGCCAGAGTGCCGGTTACTGTCAACGCTCAAACGTCAGCGGAAGTGGCCGTTGCCGAACTGGGTGAGTTTATCGATCGCCATACAGCGCGTGAATTGCTGGTGTGGATGGAGTACCGCAGCAGAGGCAGGCTGTTATCGAGCAACTTCGCCACCTTTGCCCGTCCCAAGCACCTGCGCCTGATAGATCCGGCAATCGACAGTCAGATGGAAAGCCTGGGCAACAACCAATATGCCGTCACACTGACTGCGGCCAGTCCGGCGTTGTGGGCGTGGGTCGAACTGGAAGGCCTGGATGCAACCTTCTCGGACAACTATATCCATCTGCCGCCGCATCAGGCAGTGCGAATCATAGCCACAACCGCCGGGTCGCTGACCCGCAAGCAATTCATGAAAGCGCTGCGTGTTAACAGTTTGTTCAATACGTATTGATATCGAGCGACAGACCGCAGCGGAGGCAGCGATGGGTGAAATCAGTAAGGTCTATGTCGTATTTAAGACACATCTCGATATCGGGTTCACAGACTTTGCGGCGTCAGTCCGGCAGCAGTATATGGATTCGTTCATCCCGGCGGCCCTGCGTATCGCGCGCCAGCAGCGTGAATCCGGCAGCGTCGAGCGATTCATCTGGACGACAGGTTCATGGCTGATATACGAATATCTCGAGGCTGCCACTTCTGCCCGCCGCAGGCAGATGGAGTCGGCTATCGAGCACGGCGATATCGCCTGGCACGGCCTGCCATTCACCACACACAGCGAATTGCAGGATGCTGGTCTGTTCAAAGCCGGGCTGGCACTCAGCCAGAGGCTCGATTCGCGGTTCGGTAAACACACGCTGGCAGCGAAGATGACCGATGTGCCGGGACATACGCGGGCAATAGTCCCATTACTGGCCGAAGCGGGCATCCGTTTCCTGCACATCGGCGTCAACTCAGCATCGACTGCGCCCGATGTCCCGGATGTGTTCGTGTGGCGCCATGACGACGGCAGCGAGGTCGTCGTTGCGTACGACAAGTCGGGTTATGGTGCCATCACACAGGTACCTGGCCTGTCGTCGGTGCTGGCAATCGCACATACCAACGACAATACAGGCCCCGGCGACGCCGCTGACATAAAGCGCGTGTACGATAACCTGCGGCGGCGTTACCCCGCCGCCGCAGTCGTCGCAGCACGTCTTGACGACTTCGCCGGCGAGTTGCCTGCCATACAGTCGCAGTTGCCTGTCGTAACGCAGGAAATCGGCGACACCTGGATACACGGCGTCGGCACGGACCCGACGAAAGTTGCCAAATATCGCGAGCTGGCGCGCCTGCGTAAGAGGTGGCTCGATGATGGCATAGTGCAACACGCGGGCAAGCGGATCGACCGATTCAGCCGTTCTCTGATGCTGGTGCCGGAGCATACCTGGGGTATGGACGAGAAGACATTCCTGGGCGACTACAGCCGGTATGACACACGGAGCCTGCGCCGCTTGCGGCGTACCGCGCGTTGCCGACATTACGAGTCATCGTGGGCAGAACAGCGCCGGTACATCGAGCAGGCCGTGTCTGCGCTTGGAAATAAGCGGTTGAGGCAGCAGGCGCGACGTGCGTTAGATGCGTTGAAGCCAGCCAGACAAGCTGGCACGGGCTGGCGCCGCCTGACCGACCCGCTGGCGATGCTGGAAACTGCTTACTTCACTCTGGCGGTCAACGAAAACGGCGCCATGCGGCATCTTGTCGATAAGCGCACCGGAGTACGCTGGGCAGCACCGCAGCGACTGCTTGGCCTGTTCCGGTATGAGACGTTCTCAGTCGAAGACTATGAACGGTTCGGCCAACAATATGTGCGAGGCTGGCCGCATGCGGTGGACTGGGCGATCAAGGATTTCACCAAACCAGGCATGGAAGCCGTAGCGCCGCCTCATTTCAACGCGCTGGCCCGGATCAGCAGCGGATACGCCTTGACAACAGCCGATGCCTGTCGTTTCCGTTTTATCCTGCATACCCCTGATGATGTTGTCAAACACGTGGGCTGCCCGGCACAGTTGTCCCTGGAGCTGGCCTTTCGCGTCGACAGTCCGTCAATCTTCATCGATCTGCAATGGTTTGATAAGCAGGCGAATCGCTTGCCTGAAGCAGTGTGGTTTTCGTTTCAACCAGTAACAACGAATCGCGGAAGCTGGTGGCTTTCGAAGATGGGTATGCGCGTGTCACCGCTTGAGGTCGTGCGAGATGGCAATCGGCACCTGCATGCGACGAGTCAGGGCGTCGAATATGAAGATGGCGATCGATACCTTCATATCGACTCGCTAGATGCGCCGCTGGTCGCGCCCGGCCAGCGCAGCCTGCTGGATTTCAATAATCGCAAGCCAGCGCCAGGACAAGGCATGCACTTTAACCTGTACAACAATATCTGGGGCACGAATTTCCCCATGTGGTATGACGAAGATGCCCGCTTCCGCTTCTTGATAAACTTCGGAAAGTCAGGCAGGTGAAACTATGGGAGAGAGCCAATACACTTTGACATCGGCCAACAGCCGATGATTTCATGCTAGGCGTGCATGCAATGCACCTTTGAGGTTCAGCATGAGTTATGGGTAACATCCTGCTTTCGCAATCAAAATGTATTTATAGCTGGATATGTAATTTTCAGCAGTGAAAGATCACCTGCCTGATGTATTTATGCGCATTGTTGAACAGCACTGACATATAATGTGAACTATGGAAAGGGCAATCCGCTTATTGCTTGCAGATGATCACCCTGTTCTACGAGAGGGGATGGCTGACCAGCTTGTGTTACGCTCTAATATCGAAATTGTCGGGCAGGCCAGCACGGGGCAACAGGCTGTAGAACTCGCACACATCCTGCGGCCGGATGTCATCCTGATGGACATCCAGATGCCTGGCCTTTCCGGTATTGAGGCAACTCGCCAGATACGCGCAACACTGCCTGAAGTGCAGGTCCTGATATTCAGCGGCTTCGATGACGAGGAGTACGTACGCTCGGCTCTGAAAGTGGGCGCCAGCGGGTTTATGCTTAAGACATCTTCTGCCGATCAGATTGCTAAAGCTGTTGAGCAGATCTACGAAGGCAATCTGGCCGTAACCACATCCGCTGGTCCGAATTATGACCTGAACTGTCTGGCAGATGGCGGCCGAAACGGAACGCTGGACGAGGATATCGACTACGAATTAACGGACCGCGAGCTTGAGGTATTGCGCCTGCTGGCGTTGGGTCTGACGAACCGTAATATCGCCAAGACGCTCTCGATCAGCGATCGAACCGTTCAGGCTCACCTTACGCATATATTTGCCAAGATGCGCGTCACGTCGCGGCTGGATGCTGTTTTGAAAGGTATGCGTAACGGCATATTGCCTGGTGTTGCAGGGGCACAGACCAGTAGTTCACTTACGCGCGGTGACGAGTGAATGTCCAGTCGGTGTGAATATACACTCGGACATAGTCCACGCTCATCACCTGAGGGAAGACCGTCGTGCCGTCCGGCGCACCGGGCCAGTTGCCACCCACCGCCAGGTTCAGCAGGATGTAGAAGGGGTGATCGTATACCCAAGTTCGCCCTGGTGGCAGGTCGCTGGCAGACATCGTGTAGTACAGGTGATTGTCGACGCAGAAGCGCATAGTATCGGGTTCCCATTCAACGGCGTAGACATGGTAGCTGTCTGAAAAGTCCGTGCTGCCGGGCAGGTAGTAACCTTTACCCAGGGCCATCTTGCCGAAGTACCCCGGCCCATGCAGATGGGCGGCAATCAGCGGTTCATTATTGACGTGCTCCATGATGTCGATCTCGCCGCAATCAGGCCACCCTGCGCTCCAGCTTCCAATCGTTCTGGACTTTATACTCCACCGGCGTGAGTGGATCGATAGCGGCTGCGGCGTCCAACGCAGGAGTGCTCCGGGTGACAGCAAGTATTGACGGCCCGGTTAATGGCGAGGGCGCCAGCGGGGATACTGCGGCTAATAAAACAGCAGAACAAGCGATGGCCGCAGCAGTTGCAGCACGAGGCATTATCCAGAATCCCATTCCTGTTTCGAATCGCCCGGCTGCCGGCTCTGATTACCAGCCGGTTATCCGCGAGGCGGTTGTCAACGACCATTGTGCGTCGCCGTCAGGTGCTGTAAATACGCTGGAATGCGTAACAACGCTGAGGTATAGGAGGTTACTGGGGCTTGCCAGACTTATCCGTATGATCCTGCGCCGACCTGAGAAGAGCTTCCCGCAGCGCCATCCGCTTGCTCAACTGGGTTTGAATTGATGTCAGCAGTTCCTGCTGAGTGAAGGGTTTTGGCAGGTAATCGTCAGCGCCCAGTTCCATCCCCATGCGCACCGACTGGCGATCAGTCTTTGCGGTCAGGAAAATCACAGGGATTGCGACACAATCCGGATCTGCACGCAGCGCCTTCAGGACTCCATACCCATCCAGTTTCGGCATCATGATATCGCAGACAATCAGGTCAGGGTGGCGCTCCTGCGCGCGTGCGATGCCTTCCTCACCATCGGCGCCGGAATAGACTTCGTAGTCCTCCAGTTCCAGCAGATCGACGAGGTTGCGACGCAAGTCCGTATCGTCTTCGATTACCAGGATTCGGGTCATGGCTGCACTTGTAACTCGGTGAAAGTATAAGCCCTCTGCACCGTGTCTCAGCATCGCTGCGCTGGTTTATGGCAAGCGGCGCTTCTGCCTGCTGAAACCAAACCGCCGGCCTGCGCCGGCGGTTTGGCTGTTACCCTGGATTGCCGCTCACTTGTCCCAGCGCCTGTCGGGCTGCCAGAACGCCAGTTTGGGCGTGTTCCACTCCTCGGTTGGCTCGAACAGGCCGGGGAACCTCAGGTTCGCTGCAATGCCCTCGTAGTCGAGGTCGACACCCAGCCCGGGCTTGTCCGGGACGGCGACGTACCCATCTTCGATGTAGTTCTCAGGCAATCCGGTGACCAGGCTTCCCCAGAACGGCAGGTCCAGACCGTGATGCTCAAGCGCCACGAAGCTTGGTATGGCAGCGGCGGTGTGCAGGTTGGCCATGAACGCAATCGGCGACCCGGCGAAATGCAACGCTGTCGGGATGCCGTATCGCTCGGCATAATCCGCGATGCGCTTGGTTTCGGCCATACCGCCTGATGTCAACAGATCGGGGTGGATGATGTCGACGGCGCGTTTCTCGATGAACTCGCGGAAACCGTCCCACAGGTACCACTCTTCGCCGGCGGCCACCGGCACCTGTACCGCATCGGTAACCTGCTTGTGGGCATCGGCATCCCACCATGGCACCGGGTCCTCGAACCACGCCAGCCCGTATGGCTCCAGTGCCTTGCCTAGGCGGATGACTTCCTTGACCGTCATCATCCCGTGCCCGAAGTGGTCGATGCACAGTGAGGTGTCCCAACCGACAGCCTGGCGCACGGCAGCGACAACTTCCGCCATGCGGGCCAGCCCGCGGTCCGTCACCCTGGTCACCGGGCCTGTGCCAGGAGCGCGCCACTTGCGCGCCATATGATTCTCAAACTGTGTCGCCTGGCCGATCATGCTGTTTTCGACGCCATCCAGCACATGCAGCCCGACATCGAACTTGATGAACGTCAATCCCAGTGCTTTACGGCCAAGAACGCGTTCTGCGTATGCCTGTGGAGTGGGCGTGGCCGGCTGCGGTGTATCCGCATACAGGCGCACCTTTTCGCGGTACTTGCCGCCGAGGAACTGGTAACACGGGACGCCGTACACCTTGCCCACCAGGTCCCATAACGCAATCTCCAGCCCGCTGACGCCGCCGCCTTCGCGCCCCCAGTTCCCGAAGCGCTTGATGCCGTGGAATATCAGGTCGACATTGCAGGGATTCTGTCCCAGCAGCATCGACTTGAACTGCAGTGCATTTTCCTTGTGCCCGGCATCGCGCACTTCCCCGATTCCATATACGCCCTGGTTGGTGTCAATACGGATAATCGGGTAGTCGTAGTTGCTGCATACCACCGCCATGCGGATGTCCGTTATTTTCAGATCGGAGGGGCGGGAATAAGTATTTATCGCGCTGGTCGCGCGCTCTGCGGCGTCGTTTGGTGTGTCGTTCATGGGATGCTCCTGTAAACCGTCTCATGCCGGAACTGTCGCTGCCCGACAGGCCGTCAGTGTTTACATACTCGGCGTCAGTTGTGGGAGATGGCTCAGCGTGCGTTCGTATACCTCGTAATGCTCGCCTTCTTTCTCGTCCGGGTCGACATACTTCAGCCACATGGCCTGCTCCGGGTGCTCGCCGGAGAGTTGGCGGCGGCTGCCCCAGATGTTTCCGGTCTTGTCATGCCACTTCACCTCGCCCATCTGCAACAGGATGTACTCGCCGGCGTATCTCTCACAGAGTTCCTGCCTGTGCTCAAGGTAGTACAGCCCCTGTTCCGCCGAAGTCTTGCGCCAACTGTACACGATTTCCAGCGGGTCGGTGATTTTGGCGAAAAACTTCCCGACCGGGCTTTGCACCTCGGAATCCCAGTCGATCTCGTTCAGGTTGACAGTGCCGAAACCGCCTTCTGCGGCGCACAACAATGAATTGCGGTCGCGATGAAACGGCTCAGTCAGCCAATCCGATTGGGGATCGTGTCCCATTAAATGAGCGCCTACCGCATCCGTCGCCACAACATGGTCTCCGGCAATCAAAGTGTTGCAGATGCGCGGTTCGTCGCCCGGGCCCCATTCCTCGCCGGCCTGGCACACCAGTCCGTCGATGATGTTCAGCGCAGGGTTATAGATACGACCCAGGTCTGCCAGCATGTAAGGCATGCGCACCAGATGGTGATAATAGGCGCGCGTGCGCCCTTTGGGCGGCAGCATCATCAGCCCGAAAAGATTCTTCATGCACAGCGTAATGCCCATGAAAGCGTGGTTCTTGAGTTTCTGCACCGAGATCATCTCGTCGGCTTCGAAAGTGGAGCGGGGCAGGGGATACTCGTCAAACATGAGACCGCCGCCCGGGACCTTGTGCCAGACGACATCATCCTCGCGGCCGTCGATGAACGGCACGTTGAACTCATTCAGAACGGGCAGGATTGTCGTCATGACACTGCGCGGCATATCAGGCTTGCCGGATACGCCGACATCCACGGCAAACAGTTCCGCACTGGTTCGCTCGCGCAGGAGTCTTAAGGTTGCACGAGCGACGACATCGCTGACCAGTTGCTGCCGCTGGCCGGCGTGGTAGATCACCCTGTCTGGTTCCCAGTCCTGGTTGAACTTGATGCCGATGCGCTTTGCCTTGCTCAGTCTTTCCCAGGATTTCGTCAGCGGGTCAGTGGCCCGCTTGAGGGCGGCGTAAACCGCATCGTCGCTGGCGTTGTAGTCGCAGCCGACGGCGCGCACTCGATAGTCTGATGTGACAATTGCCATTCGGTTTGGTCCTTACTGTTAATGGTCTGGATGCCGTGTCAACGCCGGTTCCGTCAACCAGGGAAACGGCAGCCTGGTTCAGGCTGACAGTTGCATTTCCCTGATTGACTTCAGCGTTCGCTCGTAAATCTCGAAGTGTTCGTTCTCTGTTTCTTCCGGATCAACGTACTTGAACCACATGGCCTGCTCAGGGTGCTGACCGGACAGAATGCGCCGGCTGCGATCCA
>JAKALH010000453.1 GCA_021813225.1 Chloroflexota bacterium | reverse complement strand
GCCATCTGCAACCTGGACTGCAAGTACTGTTACTTCCTGTCCAAGGAGATGCTCTACCCGGGCAGCCGTTTCCGCA
Source organism: Chloroflexota bacterium (assembly GCA_021813225.1). Taxonomy (GTDB): domain Bacteria; phylum Chloroflexota; class Anaerolineae; order J036; family Brachytrichaceae; genus CAIXPS01. The sequence goes on along the minus strand of JAKALH010000453.1, from coordinate 3,137 downwards.
TGGCGGACGATCTGCTGGACAACTACACGCGCCAGTACATCGAGGCCCAACAGGCGCCCGAGGTGACTTTCGCCTGGCAGGGCGGCGAGCCGACCCTGATGGGGCTGGACTTCTACCGGCGGGCCATCGCCTATCAGCAGAAATACCGCAGGCCGGGCATGCGCGTCTTCAACGCGCTGCAGACCAACGGCACACTGCTCGACGACGAATGGTGCCGCTTCTTTCACGAACACGACTTCCTCATCGGCCTCAGCCTGGACGGCCCGCAGGACATCCACGACACCTACCGCGTGGATAAAGGCGGCAAGCCCACCTTCGAGCGCGTAATGGCCGCCGCGCGGATGATGCAGCAGCACCAGGTGGAGTTCAACATCCTCACCACCGTGCACGCCGCCAACGGCGACCGCCCGCTGGACGTGTACCGCTTCCTGCGCGACGACGTGCGCACGCAGTTCATCCAGTTCATCCCCATCGTCGAGCGCGACAACGAAACCGGCTATCAGGAAGGCGAGCGCGTGACCGGGCGCTCGATCACCGGGCGACAGTACGGCCGGTTCCTCAACGCCATCTTCGACGAGTGGGTGCGCCGCGACGTCGGGCGTGTGTATGTGCAGATTTTCGACGTGGCGCTGGCGGCATGGGCCGGCGAGCGCGCCGGGCTGTGCGTCTTCGAGGAGACATGCGGGCACGCCCTGGCGATGGAACACAACGGCGACGTGTACTCATGCGATCACTTCGTGGAGCCGCGCCACCGGCTGGGCAACATCGCCGATATCCCCCTGCTCGACATGGTGAGTTCGGAACAGCAACTGCGCTTCGGGCAGGCCAAGCGCGACACGCTGCCGAAGTACTGCCGCGAGTGCGGGGTGCGCTTCGTGTGCAACGGCGGCTGTCCCAAGGACCGCATCCTGAAGACGCCGGACGGCGAAGACGGCCTGAACTACCTGTGCGAGGGGCTGCGCGCCTTCTTCAACCACATCGACGCGCCGATGAAGTTCATGGCCGCCGAATTGCGCGCCCGGCGCCCGCCCGCCAATGTGATGCGCTGGATGATTCAGCAGGACGCCGAACTGCAGCGCCGGTTTGCTGCGGCGGGCCGCAACGACCCGTGCCCATGCGGCAGCGGCCGCAAGTTCAAACACTGCCACGGGAGAGTATGACCACCTACGTCGCGCAGATCGCCCCGCAGCGCAGCACGCAATACAGCGCGCTGGCCGACGCGCTGGCGCCGCACGAACTGGCGCTCAGCCCGTTGGGCAAAGACATCTCCGGTGTTGCGCCGCTCACGCTCGGCGGGCAGGGCTACCTGCGTTTCGATCTCGCCGCCGCGCTGGACGACGCACAGCGGCGCGAACTGGGCATGCTGGCTATGACCAGCGCCGTCTTTGAATATCGCGAGAGCGCGGATGGGCCGTGGCTGCGCCCTGTCGACCTGGGCTATCAACCGGCCTTCCCGCCCGACCTGCTGATGACGCGCCGGTACAGGGGCAAAACCAACGAGCTGTTCACGCTCTTCATGTGCAATGTGGCCCGCCACAGCAGCGCCTTCGCCGCATCGCCGTGGCATGACCTGCGCGTGTTCGACCCGCTGGCGGGCGGCGGCACCACGCTATTGGCGGCGCTGGTGCTGGGCGCACATGCTTCCGGCGTGGAGCAGGACGGCAGCGATGTGGAGTCCACGGCGACCTTCATCCAGCAGTACGCCCGCGAGCAGGGCATCGCCTGCAAGGCGACGGAAGAGCGCCTGAAGAAGGCGGGGCGGCGCTGGCAATTCACGCTGGGCAAGGATACGCCGCGCCAGTGCGTGCTGGCGCTGGGCGACACCGTCCAGTCCGCAGAGCTGCTGCGCGACATCAAGCGCCCCAACCTGATTGTCACCGACCTGCCGTACGGAATACAGCACCACGGCGAACTGACCGGGCTGCTGGGAGCGGCGCTGCCCGTGTGGACGGAACTGCTGCTGCCCGGCGGCGGCATGGCGCTGGCATGGGACGCCACGCGCTTCCCCCGCGCGGAGATGCTGGCGCAGGTCAAGATGGCTGGCGGGCTGGAAGCGCTGAACGAGCCGCCCTACGACCAACTGGCGCATCGCGTCGACCGCGTCATCAAGCAGCGCGATGTGCTGGTGGCGCGCAAACCCGCGTGAACACTACTGGTAGCGGTTCTCGAAGCGCAGGCCGTGGCCGCGTACCGTGACGATGTACTCGTGCTCGGCGTCGCGCTCGGCGATGCGGTCGCGCAGGCGGCGCACCAGCGCGTCGATGGCCTGCTCGCTCACGCCGTAGGCGCTCTCGCCTTCCCACACCTTCTCCACGATCTCCTGCCGGCTGACCAGCGCCCCGTTGGCGTCGATCAGCATCTCCAGCAGGCGATACTGCTGCACCGAGAGGGGCGGGTCGAGGTTCTGTTCGGCGATGAACACGCGCCGGCTCTCCTTATCCAGCCGGATGCCGCGCACTATCGGGTGCATGCCCTGGCTGATCGGGCGGGCGTTCAGCGGGGCGGTGGCGTCGCTGCCCACGAAGGCAATCTTCACACACAGCGCGATTTGAATCTCGTCGCCGTCCTGCAGCTTCTGCGGCTCGCGCACTTCCTTGCCGTTCAGGAAGGTGCCGTTCTTGCTCTCCATATCGGTCAGGATAAAGCCCGAGTCGGTGCGCTCGATCTTGGCGTGCCGCCGCGAGACCTGCCGTTCCGGCAACAGCAGGTGCGCGACGCCGGCCTCGCGGCCGATGATGACGGTATCGCTGTCCATCAGCCAGCGTTGCCCGGCCATCTGACCGTTCTCGATAATGAGCATCGGGGAATCCTGATTCATCGCACTTAATTCTAAGGGATATTTGCCGGGCGCTCTAATTCACTTGTCCATTAAAATGGTGGCAATGTTAGAGCAAGGAATTATACTGCGCAACCGCTACCGCATGGTGCAGCCCATCGGCCAGGGCGGCATGGGATCGGTGTATCTTGCCGAAGATACGCGCCTGGAAGGCCGCAAGTGCGCCATCAAAGCGGTGCGCATCGACCCGGCTGCCGGCAAAGACATCATCAGCGAGCTGCAGCACCAGTTCTCCCGCGAAGCCAGCATCCTGGCCCGGCTGGACCACCCGAACCTGCCGAAAGTATCGGACTACTTCACC
>JAKALH010000452.1 GCA_021813225.1 Chloroflexota bacterium | reverse complement strand
TATGAGCGACCGCATCGCGGTGATGTACGCCGGCAAGCTGGTCGAAGTGGCGCCCAAAGAGGATGTGCTGCGCCAGCCCCTGCATCCTTATACGGAGGCGCTGCTTTCAGCCGTACCGAAGATCTCCCAGAAACGCAAACGCCTCGTGTCCAGAGGCGAAGTGCCGGATCTGGGCAGACTGCCAAGCGGCTGTGTGTTCCATCCGCGCTGCAAGTACGCCATTGACATCTGCAAGACCGAAGAACCACACCTGCGCGAAATGGCGCCCGGCCGGACGGTCAGTTGCCACCTCGCCGAGAAACTTTCCCTGGAGGGCATCTAGGGGCCGACCTGTGATGCCGGCGGCGGCCAAAGGCCGTCCCTGCCGAATGAGGTCGCATAGCCCGCATCACAGGCTTCTCCTCATCTGCGTGTGCGCCGCTGTAACCGTCTGACACGCTGCCGGCTCGGACGAATCTCACGGAAAATCACGTCTGTGACCTCGCGCGCCCGCATCGGTGACTGATACAGCGCAGGCCCGATTCGGCATTGTGCGGTAAGGATGCCGATTCAGAAACGTGCGAGAATGGATGGGGTTGCTGCCAGCGAATGTGTATCGGAACCCGGTGCAGATGTGAGTGACAGCATCGCTGCAGAACATCACATGTAGCTAGAAAGAAATGAAGTTTTTCATCGCCTTAGCCCTTAAGCGGCTTGCCAGCAGATTCACCTTAACCATCCTGCTCATCTTCAGCATCGCGTTGACAGTCGGAGTGCTCGTCTGCGTGCCCGTATTCAGCAACGCGGTCAGCATGCAGCTCATGGAGCAGCAGTTGTCGTTGCGGGCACAGCGCACGGACCGTCCTGCCTTCGCCCTGCGCGCCTATTCCCTGCCCTCCGGCTCGCCGATGTCGATCAAGGATGCCCTCAACAAACGCGACTGGCTGGACGCACTCGTCAAACAGTACATCGGCCTGCCGGTGCAGTCCGAATACGTGCAGATTGAGAGCCGTTCTCTGCATCTGCGCCCGGACAAGAACAACCCGGCGAACCGGCACCAGGAAGATGAGATCGACCAGGTGCGCGGTCTGTACGTGCCGAACATCGAAAGTCACATGAAGACCGTCGCCGGCACTCCCTATGGGCAAAAACCGGCCAACCTGCCGGCAGGCACAATGCCAATCTGGATAGAAAGCCACTATGCCAAGTTGAAGGACCTCCAGGTCGGCGACAAGTACTCCCTGAGCGCCACCGATATCGGTTCGGGCAACCTCGTCCCCGTGATGGTCGCCGGTTTGTGGGAAGCGCGCGACAGGCAGGACATCTTCTGGTATCGCGATTCCATATCGGACTACGATCGCTCTTACCTCGTCACCCGCGCCGACTTCGAGACCTATCTGTATCCGCAGAACTTCCAGCAGACCAGCTTCATTTTCTGGTATTTCCTGTTCGACGAAACGCGCATCAACCTTGACCAGGGTGATGTCTATCTTAATGGCTTCAAGTCCTTCAGCCGGGACGTGGAGAAGTACCTGCCGAATGGCAAGGTCGACGTATCGCCAGTCGTCGAACTGGCGCTCGCACAGACGCGCAAGAAGTCGCTGACCCTGATCCTGACCGGCTTCGCACTCCCGCTGCTGGTGATGCTGATTTATTTCGTCATCTCCATGTCGACGATGGCTGCGCGCTTCCAGCACCGCGAAATCGCATTGATATCCAGCCGGGGCGGCACGCGCGGCCAGATCATGGCCCTGATCCTGATCGAGTCGTTCATCATACTGGCCACAGCGCTGCCGCTGGGACTGCTGATCGGGCTTGGCATGGCGACGTTGATGGGATACTCCGTCAGTTTCCTGCACTTCCAGATACGCGCGCCGCTTAAGGTCTATCTGGAGTCCGCCGACTGGCGACTGATTGCTGCGGGTTTGTCAATCGGCGTCATCGCACGGCTGTGGGCCACCTGGCGCGCCAGCCGGACGAGTCTGGTGGCGTATGAGCGGCAGCGCGCCCGCACCGTGCACGTCGGCAATGGCCTGAGAGTTGCGTTTACCCTCATCATGGTCGCCCTCACGTACTATGCGTTCAGACAGCTCAATCTGAAAGGGACGCTGGGATTCGTCAGTTGGAACATGGACGACCCGTCCAACGATCCGTTGCTGCTGGCTGCGCCCACCCTGTTCCTGTTCACCGCGCCGCTGGTGCTGGTCGAGCTTTTCATCCTGCTGATGCGGCCAATCAGCTGGTTGAGCAAACTGCTGCCGTCGTACACGGCATACCTGGGCTTTACGCAGCTCGGGCGCGAAGGCAGCCAGTATCGCGGCCCGGCCTACCTGCTCATCCTGTGCCTGACGCTGGGCGTGTTTTATGCGTCAGTCGCCAGGAGCGCCGACATCTGGCTGGTTGAACGCCGCCGCTACCAGGTGGGCGCCGATCTGACATTCCAGCCATCGGTGCGCAAAGCCGATCCGACGACCGGCGCGCCTGCGGCGACGCCTTTTGACACAAGCAGCGCCGCCGTGCTGCCAATGAGCGATTACACCAGCATTCCCGGCGTGGCGCATGCCACGCTCGTCGGCGACTTCAGCGCCATACCGAAGTTGAGTTCGCTGTCCGAGTTGCGCATGCTGGTCATCGACCGGCTGACCTTCCCGCAAAGCGTGTATTACCGGCGCGACTTCGCCAGGAACGACCTGGGCACAATGCTCAACGAACTGGGAACCACGGAGAACGGCATCATCGTCCCGAGCATGGTGCTCACGTCGACGGGGCTGAACATCGGGGATCAACTCGACTTGAATCTGCTGCTGGCCCAGGCTGGGAACTACGATCTCAGCTTCAAGATCGTCGACACCTACAAGTATTTCCCGACCGTTTACAGCGATAAACCTGCCGTCATTGTAGATGCCAACTATCTGAATTCGGCGCTGGGCGGCGCATTCCCCGGCTTCATCTGGATGAAGCTGAAGCCCGGCGTCAGCTGTTCCTCAGTGCTCACGCAGGTGATGTCGATGGGCATCGAGCCGATCAAGGAACGCGACCTGGGCGCGATTCTACTGGATGATCAGACCCGACTGGAGCATGTCGGCATGTTCGGACTGCTGTCCATATCGTTTGTGGCAGGGGCGCTTCTGGCAGCTATCGGCATCCTGGTGTACAGCCTGTCGGCACTCATGGAAAGGGCACAGCGTTTCGCCATCATGCGAGCTATGGGCATGCGCCAGGTTGAGGTAGATCGGAA
>JAKALH010000451.1 GCA_021813225.1 Chloroflexota bacterium | reverse complement strand
AGAAGGCCGCTATCGAGGCTTACCTGCTGGGTGAAGCGCGCGCGCAGGGATTCCCGGCCACGGTGCTGCACCCCGGCCACATCGTCGGCCCCGGCTGGGCGCCGCTCAACCCGGCGGGACACTTCAACCCGCAGGTGTTCGGACGCATCGCGCGCGGCGAGGAACTGGCGCTGCCGAACCTCGGGCTGGAGACGGTGCACCACGTGCATGCCGACGACGTGGCGCAGTCGTTCATGGGAGCGTTAGCCAACTGGAGCGCGGCCGTCGGCGAAAGTTTCCATGTCGTATCGGCGCAGGCGCTGTCGCTGCGCGGCTATGCCGAAGCGATGTACGCCTGGTTCGGGCAACCCGCGCGTCTGGCGTTCCTGCCGTGGGTCGAGTGGCACAAGACGGTGGACGAGGGCGAGGCGGCTGCGACCTGGGACCACATCGCGCACAGCCCGAATGCCAGCATCGCAAAAGCAGCGCGCCTGCTGGGCTACCAGCCGCGCTATAGTTCGCTGCAGGCGGTACAGGAATCGGTAAGCTGGCTGATCGCCAATGGCGTACTGAAAATATGAGAAGGCAACGATGGATTTTGAAAACCGGCATGTAATCATCACGGGCGGATCGAGCGGCATCGGCAAGGCGACGGCGATGCTGCTGGCCGCGCAAGGTGCGCATATCTCGATCATTGCGCGCAATGCGGCGCGCCTGGCCGCCGCCTGCGCCGAGATCGAGCAGGCGCGCGCCAGCAGCGCGCAGCGAGTCAGCACCTGTGCCGCCGATGTCTCTGTGAATGCGGAGACCCTGCGCGCCGTGAACGGCGCCATCGCCGAAAATGGCGCGCCCGATGTCGTCGTCACCTCGGCAGGCATGGTGCAGCCGGGACTGTTCAAAGATCAGGATGTCGAGTGGTATGAGAAAACCATGCAGCTCAACTATCTCGGCGCGGTCTATACCATCAAAGCGGCATTGCCGGCCATGCTGGCGCGCCGGAGCGGGCACATCGCCATGATCTCATCCGGCGCAGGGGTGCTTGGATTGTACGGCTATACCAGCTATTGCCCCAGCAAGTTCGCGCTGCGCGGGCTGGCTCAGGCGCTGCGCAGCGAGTTGAAACCCAGCGGCATCGGCGTCTCGGTCGTATACCCGTCCGACGTCGATACGCCGCAACTGGCGGAGGAGAATAAGACCAAACCGGAGGAGACGCGGCGCATTTCGGGCACGGCGGCTCCGCAGCCGCCTGAAGTCGTGGCCCGCGCCATCGTCTCCGGCATCCGCGCCAACCGGTTTGCCATCAGTTCAAACCTGGAGATGGGACTGCTCAAACGCCTCAGCAGCCTGATTGAGCCGGCGATGAACTGGTATATGGACTCGGTCGTCGCCGGCGTCGCCAGGGACCGCGCAGCCGGCAGGTTGAAGTAGACTGCATTCATACGCCAACGCACACGGAGGGCGACATGACGCAGTTGATCACGACGCTGGGGACGAAGTCCGCCGGCGAACTGGGTTTGATCTTGCCGCATGAGCATGTGTTTGTCGATCTGCGCACCTGGGACAGGCCCGGCTATGCGCAGGCCGATACCGCTGCGGTCATCGCGCTGATGGCGCCGCAGATCAAGAAGCTGAAGGCTGCCGGCGGCACGGCGCTGGTGGAGTGCAGCCCGGTCGGTGTAGGGCGCCGCGCCGACCTGGACAAGGCTGTTTCCGCTGCCACGGGCTTCCCCATCGTCGTGCCGACCGGGGTGTATCGCGAACCGTGGATTCCGCCGTGGATGCACGCAGCGCGACTGGAGCAGTTGCGCGACTGGATGCTGGCGGAATTGACCGGCGGCATCGAGTCCAGCGGCGTGCGCGCCGGCTGGATCAAGCTGAGCGCGGGGGACGACGGCATTACCGCCGCCGAAGCGAAAGTGCTGGAAGCCGCCGCACAGGCCGGGGCCGCGACCGGCGCGGTGATTGGCAGCCACACCATCCGCGGGCGCGTGGTGCGCGACCAGCTCGATATCATCGAGCGGGCGGGCTATTCCGCCAGCCGTTTCATCTGGATACACACGCAGGCCGAGCCTGACTTCGCCCTGCACCTGGAGATGGCGCGCCGGGGCGCCTGGCTGGAATACGACGCCATCGGCAGCACGGCCGATGAGGTTTTTATCGCGCTGATCCGGCGCGTCCTCGACGCCGGCTTTGGCAACCAGCTTCTGCTCAGCCATGACCGCGGCTGGTATGACCCGGCGCAACCCGGCGGCGGGACGCCAAAGCCGTACACTTATCTGAGCGAGCAATTCCTGCCCAGACTGCGCGCTGCCGGCGTCGATGACGCGACGATCCGCCAACTGACCGGCGATAACCCCTTCCGCGCGTTCGCGCGGTGAGGGAAGAATGCACAGGACAGAAGACAGACCCTCTTCGCCTATGGCGTCGGCGACGGCGTCGCCTCCGGCTGGCTCCAGGTGAAGCGCCGCACCTCGCTGGGCTGGCTGAGCGCGGTATAACTGCGCGCGCCCGTGGCCGCGTCCACGCCCTGGAATTGCTTCACCTGCACCCACCACGCGAAGGATCGCTCGGGTTGATCTCCGAGGATCGCGCGCGTGATTTTGATCGAAGTGGCTTTGGTCTCGAAGATGGGCACCGTGATAGCGCCGGTGGGTTGAATCTGCACCACATACCACTCATCGCCCTTCAACAGCCCCACACTCAGCCACTGCAGGGTCACTACGTCTTCGGTCTGGCTGATCGTCGCGCCGTCAAGCGGGGAGAGCAAGTGCGGCGCGTCAAAGCCGACACGCGGCGTGGGCGTCTGCGCCACGATGGGCGTCGGCGTAATGATGGGCGTCGGCGTGGCGAAAGTCAGCGTCAGCACCTGGCCGATCTGCAGCGTACAGTTGGAATCCAGTCCATTCTGCTGGATCAAGGTGTCTACAGACATACGGTAACGCAGCGCGATATCGCTGCAGGTGTCGCCGCTCTTCACCTGCACGATGACCTGCGGCGGCAGGGTGGCAGTCGGCTCAGGGGTGCCGGTCGGCTCGACGGTAACCCCCGGCGGCAGCGTGGCCGACGGCCCTGGTGTCGGGGTGGCGGGCGGGATTTTCACGGTATCGCCGACGCGTATCAGGCAGTTGTTTTCGTCCAGGTTGTTGTACTTCAGAAACGCCGACAGCGGGACAGCGAACTGGGTGGCGATGCCGCCGCAGGTATCGCCCGATTTGACCGTGTATTCGACCGGCGGCACC
>JAKALH010000024.1 GCA_021813225.1 Chloroflexota bacterium | reverse complement strand
ACCTTCTGCACGCCGGGCACGGCCTGCAGGGCGGCCTGTATCTGCAGCGCCACGGGCAGCACGTCGCCGATGCGGCGCCGCCCGGTGGCGCGCCGTTTCAACGACTCGATGCCGGCCAGGATTTTCTGCTCGGTCTTCTCGCCCATCTTGGGCAGGCCGCGCAGGCGGCCGGCGCGCGCGGCGGCTTCCAGTTCCGCCAGGCTCATCACGCCCAGCGTGCTCCAGATTTCCTTCACCCGCTTCGGCCCCAGGCCGGACACCTGCAGCATGGCGACGACGCCATCCGGCACCTCGGCGCGCAGGCGCTCGTAGAATTCCAGCCCGCCGGTGCGCAGCAGTTCGTCGATTTTGTCGTGGATGGCTTTGCCGATGCCGGGCACCTCGCTCAGTTTGCCTTCCTTCCAGATATCCGCAATCGGGCGCGGCAGGGATTGCAGGTTCTCCGCAATCGTGCGGTAGGCGCGCGTTTTGAACACCACCTCGCCCTGGATTTCCAGACGGTCGGCGATATCGCTGAAGATGGACGCTAGCTGCTGGTTGGATAAAGGCATGGGCAAATTGTAGCAGCGCAGGGGCGCGAAAACTGGTACACTAACCGCCGTGTTCGAGATTGCGGCCAACACTCAGTTGCACACACCCTACTCCGACGGCCACCAGTATCACCGCGAGATCGCGCAAGAGGCGGCGCGCGCCGGGTTGCAGGCCGTCATCGCCACCGACCACAACGTGCGCGTGTTCGGCGTCGAGGGCTACTACCACGGCGTGCTGCTGCTGACCGGCGAGGAAGTGCACGACCGCCGCCGCGCATCCGGCAACAACCACTGCCTGGTCTACAACTGCGACGAGGAGATGTCGCCGTGGGCGCCGGCGCCGCAGAAGCTGTTGGACGCCGTGCGCGAGCGCGGCGGGCTGACGTTCTTCTCGCACCCGTTCCGCCGCGAGCCGCGCGGCCGCGACGACCGCCAGGCGCCCTGCTGGACGCACTGGGACCTGCAGCGCTTCACCGGCATCGAAATCTGGAACCACCAGACCGAGTACAAGTCGTGGCGGCTGAACCTGCCCCTGTTCGTCTTCGCCTCGCTGTTTCCGTCGCTGCTCATCAGCGGCCCGTTCCCGGCCACGCTGCGCAAGTGGGACGAGTTGACCGCCGGCGGGCGGCGCATCGTGGGCATCGGCGGCTCGGACGCGCACGGCGGCAGCATCGGCATCGGCCCGTACCGGCGCAAGGTGTTCCCCTACGAGTACGCCTTCCGCACCATCAACACGCACCTGCTGATTGAGGAACCGCTGACCGGCGACCTGGCGAAGGACAAGGCGATGATATACGGCGCGCTGCAGGCCGGGCACTGCTTCGTCAGCTACGACCTGAGCGCACCCGGCAGGGGTTTCATCTTCAACGCGCAGAGCGGGGCCGACCAGGCCATCCAGGGAGACGACCTGCCGCGCCGCGGCGCCATCCACCTGTATGCGGAATGCCCGTCCAGCGCGCACATCCGCCTGCTGCGCAACGGCAGAACGGTGGCCGAAACGCGCGGGCGCACCCTGCGCCACACCACCAGCGACGCCGGCGTGTATCGCGTCGAAGCCTGGCGGCGCTTCCGCGGGCTGCCGCGCGGCTGGATTTTCAGCAACCCCATCTACGTCAGGTGAGCGCAAATATGACACCACACCTGACAGGTCTGATAGACCTGTCAGGTGTTCATGGTCAGGTCTCAAAGTTCAGCGCGAGATAGGCTTCCACGACGGCGGGGTCGAAGTGTATGCCGGACTGCTCGCGCACGTACTGGCGCACACGCTGCACCGGCCACGCCGGTCGATACGGCCGGTCGGATCCGAGCGCATCGTCGACATCGACGACGGCGAAGATGCGCGCGGAGAGCGGTATCTGTTCGCCCTTCAGCCCGCGCGGGTAGCCGCTGCCGTCCCACTTCTCGTGGTGGCAGTACGGGATATCGAGCGCCGGGTGCAGGTACGCAATCGGCGCGAGCATCTCGTAGGCGTACTGCGGGTGCTTGCGCATCACCACCCACTCCTCCTCCGTCAGCGGCCCCGGCTTGAGCAGGATGGCGTCGGGGATGCCTATCTTGCCGATGTCGTGCAGGATCGCCCCGCGCCGGAGGTGCACGATCTCGCTGTCCGGCATCCCCATCGCGCGCGCCAGATCGACCGTGGCGGCGGTGACGCGCTGGGTGTGCCCCTCGGTCTCCTTGTCGCGCAGGTCCAGCGCGCGCGACCAGCCCTCCAGGGTGGCGTCGTAGGCCAACTCCAATTCGGTGTTGGAGCGTCGCAGGCTATTCAACAGGGTGGCGCTGTCAATGGAGATCGCGGCCTGCCCCGCCAGCGTTTCCAAGTAGTTCAGCCACTCCTTGTCGGCGTTGAGGACGGCGCGGTGGAAGATCTCCAACACGCCCACTACCTGGCCCTTGGCGACCAGCGGCGTAGCGACGTGCGTTACGAAACCCTCGACGCCCATGAGCGCCCGGTAGTGGGCGGCCAGGGGGCTGTCATCGACAGGCTGTCCGGTGCCGCCCACGAGGGTGCGACGCTCCAGCGCGGCCTGGCCGGCGTAGCCCTCGCCCAGGCGCAGGCGAGACTCCTGAATGGTGCGGGTGCGGAAGCCGCGCCCCGCGGCGTACGATAGCGTGCGCGATTGTGGGTCGAACAGCAGGATGCCGGCCGCGTCCGCTCGCAGTTGCGTGGTCGTCTGATCGACGATGACGTCGAGGACGACGCGCAGGTCGAGGCTGGAACTGATCGCCACGTCAATTCGGCGCAGCGCCTCCACGTGGCTCAACCGGCGCTCGGCCTCCTCGAACAGGCGGGCGTTCTCCAGCGCGGCGGCCGCCTGCAGCGCGTAGCCCTGGAAGAACTGCACCCGCTCCGGGGTGAAGAAGTCAGGCTGCTCGCTGTAAAGCAGCAACGCGCCGAATGGCCGATGCCGGCTGACAAGCGGGAAGGAGGCCATGGAGCGGAAGCCGTACTGCTGCACGTCCGCCCGCCACAGGGAAACGCTCGGGTCATCCAGCAGGTCGTTCAGGACGGCTGGGGCGCCGCCGCGGATGGCCCGCCCCGCGGGGCCGCGCGCCTGCGGGGTGTCGTCCCAGCGCACGCTGATCTGCCGGGGGTAATCCACCGCGGCGGGGTGTTGCGTCAGCACGCTCACCCGCCCGTCGGGCTCGGCGCGGCCCACCCACGCCAGAGATAAGCCGAAGGTCTCCACGCAGGTGCGGACCACCTCCCCGGCCAGCTTGTGCGAGTCCAGGCTCTCCGCCAATTGCTGTGCGCCGGCGTACAAGGCGGTAAGCGTCTCCACCTGCTGCCGGATCTGCTCCTCCGCCCGCTTGCGTTCGGTGATGTCTTCCGAGATGCCCAATAAATACCGGGGGTTACCTTGTTCGTCCAGGATCGGGATCTTCTTGGTGTGCAGGACCCGCGCCCCGCAGCACGTCGTCTCGATCGGTTCCTCGGGGATGACGACGAGTTGCTTACGGCTTAGCACCTCCCGGTCTTTCGCGATGTACTGCTCCGCGATCTTGCGGGGCACGACATCAAAGTCGGACCTGCCGATGAGGTCTCCGCCCGACAGGCCGAGCAGTTCCATGCCGGCCCGGTTGAAGAGGACAAACTTCAGGTCCGCGGCGTCCTTCACGAAGATCATGTCGGGGATGTTTTCGATGATGCTGTGGAGGAACCGCTCACTTTGCTTCAGGGCGGCCTCCGCCCGCTTGCGCTCGGCGACTTCAAACTGGAGCTCCCGGTTGGCTTCCTCCAGGCTGGCCGTGCGCTCGCGGACCTGGATTTCCAACTCGTCGTGTGCCTTCTGCAGGGCCGCCTCCGCCTGAGCCCGCCTGGCCTGGTGTCGCACCATGGGGCGGAAGGAGAAGAGATAGATGGCGGGGAAGAGCAGGATGACCAGGAGAACGGAGTCTAGCAGGGTGTGAACCCAGTCCGGGGGTGACGGCAAGAGGGGAAGCAGGGTCATGATCAACGTCTCGACGACGAAGGTCGAGACGACGATGATCAGCAATAGTCGCCGGGGGGAATAGCTGTCAACCGCCTCACTGTGGCTGCTCACGAAACACCTCCGATAGAACACCACACCTGACAGGTCTATCAGACCTGTCAGGTGTTCACGTTCAGCGCGAGATAGGCTTCCACGACGGCGGGGTCGAAGTGTCTGCCGGACTGCTCGCGCACATACTGGCGCACGCGCTGCGGCGGCCATGCCAACTGGTACGGCCGGTTGGAGCCGAGCGCATCGGCGACATCGACGACGGCGAAGATGCGCGCGGAGAGCGGTATCTGCTCGCCTTTCAGCCCGCGCGGGTAGCCGGAGCCATCCCATTTCTCGTGGTGGCAGTACGGGATGTCCAGCGCCGGGCGCAGGTAAGCAATCGGCGCGAGCATTTCGTAGGCGTAGCGCGGGTGGCAGGTCATGATGGCCCATTCTTCCGGCGTCAGTGGGCCGGGTTTCAGCAGCACCTGGTCGGGCACGCCCATCTTGCCGATGTCGTGCAGCAGCGCCCCCCAGCGCACATACATCAACTCCGCCTCGCTCAGGCTCATGCTGCGCGCCAGTTGCAGCGTCAGCCGCGTGACGCGCTGGGTGTGCCCTTCGGTTTCCTTATCGCGCAGGTCCAGCGCCCGCGACCAGCCCTCGATGGTGTCGTCGTAGGCCAGCCGCAGCTCCATGTTCATGCGCTCCAGTTCCATGACGTTGGTGGAGTTGTCGATGGCGATGGCGACCTGCGACAGCAGCAGTTCCATATCGTTCAGCCACTGCGCAGCGGGGTTGAGCGGCCGGCGGCTGTACAGTTCCAGCACGCCCCTGATCTCGCCGCGGCTGACCAGCGGCGCGCCGTAATACGAGACGAAGCGCTCGCCGGCCAGCCGCGGATATTGCGGCGCGTCGGCGCTGGCGGCGCTGAGACTGGGCAGATGGACGGCGCGGCGCTCCATGACCACGCGCCCGGCGCCGTTCTCGCCCAGCCGCGTGATGGCGGATGCCGCCATGCCGTCGATGAAACCGCGCGCGGCGGCGCGCCGCAGCGCCGTGGGCGACTGCATCAGCCAGACGGCCGCCGCGTCCGCGCCCAGTTGCTTCAGGGTCTGCTCCAGAATCGCGTTGAGCATGGCGTCGAGGTCGAGGTTGCTCAGAATCACGGTATCGATGGTGTGCAGCGTCTGCAACTGGCGCAAGTGGTATTCGGTCTGCTCCAGCAGGCGCGTGCCCGCCATGATGGCGCCCACCTGATTGGCGGCCAGTTCCAGCAGGTGCAGATCGTCGATGCTGAAGGCGTTGGGGCGCGTGCGCATCACCGTCAGCACGCCCAGCAGCAGATTATCGTGCGACACCGGCACAAACAGCGCCGAGCGCACCGCCGGGTCGCTGGAGACCCAGTTGGGGTCGTTGTAGACATCCGGCATATTGACGATGCGGCGCCGCAGCGCCGTCGCGGTGCTGTCGCTGATCTGATGTATCAGGCTTTGCGGCAATGTATCCGGGGCGACGCCGTCAGGATACCCCAGCGTGTACGCCAGGGTGAGCTGGTCCGTTGCTGCGTCATAGCGGAAGAACTCGGCGCGGTCGGCGTGCAGCATCTTCATGTAGTCGCCTAAGATGGTGACGAGCTGCATGTGCGGCTCCTGCGCGCTGTTCAGCGCCAGCCCCGCTTCGTACAGCAGCTTGAAGGCGTCGGCGTTGCGCTGCAGCGCGGTCTCGACTTCCCGGGTCTTGCTGATGTCCTCGGTGTGCATCATCACCAGGTCGGGCGGGACGGATACGTAGGTGGCCGCGACGGTGCGGGGCGCGGCGCTGTTGTCGTAGGGCGAGGGCATCTCGCGGCGGAAGGTGCGCCGCTCGGCATGGCAGCGCGCGATGTCGGCGGCGATGTCGGGGCGGCCGGCGTAGACGGCGCTGGCGGAGCGGCCCATGCAGCGTGCGATGCCGCCTTGCGTGAAGTCCGACGCCGCGCCGTTGTAGTCGACGAATACGAAGTCGTCGCCGATGAGTTGCCAGGTGACGGTGGGGATGGGGAAGCCCTTGTACTGCGCCTCGAACCTGGCCTCGCTTTCGCGCTGCGCCGCGGCCATGCGGTCGCGCTCGCCGCGGTCGGTCTCTGCGCGGCGGCGCTGCGCCTGGTCCTGCCGCCAGATCAGGATGGCCGCGCTCATCGAGATGAGCGAACTGGCGACGATGGCCGCCAGGTGCCATTCGACGGACAGGCTGGCAGGGACCAGCAGGTCGTCGGCCAGTTCCAGGGCTATGGCGAAGACGGCGCTGGCAATCAGGACGAATAGCAGGCGCACGATCAGTCGACTGTGCGCCGGCGCGCTGGCTGCCTGAGTAACGACCGGTGAATTAGCCATATGCAGGGGCAAACTGCGATCGATTGGCGATGACCGCTCCGGAAGACAGGCCCACTGCCTGGTGGCTGGCCCGACCGCAGGTCAACCCCATTTCCCCGCTTTATAGCAGTGGATGATTTTGCGGTGTATTCTATGACCGTTTATGCAAATTGTCCATTGCATTAACTAACGGCCGGGCGACCATTTGTATGGCGCTATGCGGCTGAAGCGCCAGCCTCCGGGCCTGCGCGCCTGGACGCCGCCGCATCACTTCAGCACGATGCGCAGCAGTGCGAATGCGCCCAGCGCCATACACAGCGCTCCCCACACCGTCAACTGGTTGATCAGCAGCAGCGTCCCGGCGATGACCAGCGCCGCGAACACGAACGCCCACGTCAACCGCGATACGCTGCTCTCCAGCCGGCGCAGGTCCTGCGTCGACGACTGGGTCAGTTGCGCCTGCACCTCCAACTGGCCGGTCGACATCTGCGACAGCAGCGCGTCGAACTGGACAGGCAACTGGATGGCAATGCGCGCCAGCCTCAGCGCCTCGTTCAGCACGTCCTGGGCGGTGCGCGCGCCAGAGCCGCCTGCGATGTTTCTGGCAAAGGGCTGCATCTCTTTCCAGGCGTTGAACTGCGGATCGAGCGCGGTGCTCATGCCGCTGAGGATGTTCACTGCGCGGCCCAGATACAGGATGTTCTGCGGTATCTGGAACGGCAGTGTGGACAGCAGGTCGCGGAACTGCACGGCAAAGCCGTACATCTCCGTGAAATCCACGTCGGACAGGTCGTTGGCCGTCATGCCCCAGAAGCGGTCGAACAGCATACCGAAAGCCTGCTCGATGCGGCGCACGTCGGCATCCGGCAGGAAGAAGCCCATGCGTTGCGCGGCGGCGGTCAGGCGGCGCACGTCGCGCAGGCTGGTGGCGATGATGAATTCTTTCAACTCCTTCATGTGCGCGGGCGTAACGCGGCCCACCATGCCGAAATCGACGAATACCAGCAGGAAGGATGTGCCGGCACTCGAATTCCCCGCGGTCTCGGATGTTTTCAGGTTCAGCGCGCTGGCCGTCTGCGCATCGAGCGGCTGTACGAACAGATTGCCGGGGTGCGGGTCGGCGTGGAAGAAGCCGTCCTCGAAGATCTGCTGCAGATAAGTCTGGAACAGTTTGGCGGCCACTGCCTTGCGCGACACGCCCGCGCTCTGCAGGCCGTCGAAGTCGGTGATTTTGATCTCTTCGACGTTCTCCAGCGTCAGCACGCGGCGCGTGGTGTACTGGCGGAAGGTTTTCGGGATGCGCACGGCGGGGTCGCCGGCGAAATTCCGCGCGAAACGTTCGGCGTTGTCCGCCTCCTGGTCATAGTCCAGTTCGGCCAGCACGCCGTCGGAAAATTCCTTGATCAGCAGAAACAGGTTGACGCGCCGGCTCAGCGGGCGGTACAGGCTGGCCCAGCGCCCGATTGTGCGCAGGGTCGCCAGATCGACGGCGACGATCTCTTCCATATGCGTGCGCTGCGCCTTCACCACCACGCGCTGGCCGCTGCGCAGCAGCGCCAGGTGCGCCTGCCCGAACGACGCGGCTGCGACCGGCTCGCGCTCGAACTCCGCGAACAACTCGTCGACCGGCTGTTTCAGTTCGGCTTCGATCAACGCGATGATCGCGGCGCTGTCTTCGGGCGGCACGGCATCCTGCAGGTCAGCCAGTTCGGCGATGACTTCCTGCGGCAGCATATCGACGCGCGTGCTGATGAACTGCCCCAGTTTGATCCACACGCCGCCCAGATGTACGGCCAGCCGGCGGAAGCTGCGCGCCAGCCGCGCCAGGCGGCCCAGGCGTCCCTTCTGCACGCGCTCGCTCCCGACGAGGCGCGCCACGATCAGCTCCCACCACACCAGCCCGACGATCATGCGCGCGCCGAACCACAGCGTCTTGCGCGAGCGGCTGCGCAACATGCCGCGGCCGGCCCCGCGGGAATATGCCGACATTTGTGCCTTCTTCATGGTTCTGTTCTTCGCTGTGCCGATGGGCAATCGTTCCGAGCGCCGCCGCAGAGCCAACCGGCGGTTTATCCTGCACACGACCAATGCTATATTAACTTTGCAACCCGATGCCATGCGCGGCGCACGGACACACGGGGCCGAGGAGCACATGGATATCAGCTACGACACGCTAAAGGGCGGGGCGAAACTGTTCGGGGTGGACCTGGACACACTCGGCCTGCTGGGAGGGGTGGACGGCACCGCTTACGCCTATACGCAGGCAGGGCGCCAGTATGTGTTGAAGTTTGCGCCGGTGCCCGGGGAGCGCGTGCCCGGCCTGCGGGCCAAGCTGGATTTCGCCAGTTATCTGGGCGCCAACGGCGTCAGCGTGGCTCGCCCGCGCGCATCCGCCAGCGGCGCGCTGATTGAGACGCTGCCCTTTCCCGGTCCGCGCGGGCAGGTGTATGCCGTCACCGCCAGCGAGCGCGCCATGGGGCGCAATGCCTTTGAAGCCCGCGAGTGGAACGACGAGCTGTTCACTCAATGGGGGCGTCTGATCGGCCAGATGCACCGCCTGACCAAGTCATACGACGAAGTCCGCCCGTGGCCGGACGGCCTGATCGGCGACTGGGAAGGCGAGCACTACTCCTTCGCCCATTCCTGCGAGGATGAGGCCGTGCGCGCCCGCTGGTTTGCGCTGGCCGACGTTCTGCGCAGCTACACCACGGACCGCGACAGTTACGGGCTGGTGCACAACGACCCGCATCCGTTCAACTTCACGGTGAGCCGCGAGCAGGGCGCGCTGAGATTGACGCTGTTCGACTTCGACGTGTGCCTGTACCACTGGTTCATGACCGATATCGGCATCGCGCTGTTCCATGCGCTGTGGGCGCAGCGCATCGACGGCCACAGCGCCGAGGTGTTCGCCGCGCGCTTCATGGAGCGCTTCGCGCGCGGTTACGAGGCCGAGAACCGGCTGGACGGCACGTGGTGGCAGCGCCTGCCCGTCTTCGTCAAATACCGCCAGATTCTGTTGTACATGGTGTTCTCGCACGAATGGGAACAGCCCAACGCCGACCAGGCGCGCCAGTTGCGCGACTGGCACAACAGCATCGTCAACGACTTCCCGGTTGTGAATATGAACTAGGCGCGCGCTAGCATAAGTCTGACTTCTCCGAGAAGTCAGACTTATGATTGCCCATGATGACGAAAGACCACCTGATTCCCGCCAGCGAGTTGATCGCGCAACTCGACGCGCTGACGCCGCAACAGATGAAGGCCTTCGACGTGCCCGGCGCTTCGATTGCCGTCATCCGGCAGGGGCGTGTGCTGTGGAGCAAAACCTACGGGTTGAAGCATGTCGAACTGGGGCACCCCGCCAGCCCGGGGACCGTCTTCGAGGCGGCCTCGCTCAGCAAGCCCATCGTTGCCTACGCCGTGGTCCAGTTGTGCCGGCGCGGCCGCATGGCGCTGGATGCGCCGCTGTCGGTGTACCTGCTGCAGCCGTTCGTGCGCGACGATGCGCGCCTGCAGCAGATTACGGCGCGGCGGGTGCTGAGCCACTGCAGCGGGTTGCAGCACTGGATTCGCGCGGAAGGCGAGCAGCCGGCGATCCAGTTCGACCCCGGCACGCGCTTCAGCTATTCCAGCCTGGGTTACCAGTACCTGCAGCAGGCCATCGAGCAGGTGACCGGCGAACCGCTGGCCGCCACCGTCCAGCGCGAGGTGCTGTCGCCGCTCCAGATGGCGCACAGCAGCATGGTGTGGCGCGAGGACTACGACATCGACGCCGCGCACGGCTACGACGAGGACGGCCGGCGCGTGGAAAAGTGGAAACCGCTGGAAGCCGTCGCGCCGGCGTCGCTGCACACCACGGCGCTGGACTACGCCCGCTTCATGATCGAGATGCTGCGCACGGACGACGACGACATCAGGCAGATGCTGCAGCCGCAGATCGCCGCCAACGCGGCGGTGTCGTGGGGGTTGGGCTGGGGGCTGGAAACCAGCGCCGCGGGCGCGGCGTTCTGGCACTGGGGCGACAACGGCTCGTTCAAGGCCTTCTGCCTGGGCTATCGCGACGCAGGCAGCGCGGTCGTCATCTTGTGCAACGGCTATAACGGTCTGAAGATGGCGGAGCCGCTGGTGAACGCCGCGCTGGGCAACGGGTCGCAGCCGCACCCGCACCCGGCGTTCGAGTGGCTTGAGGAGTTTTACAGCTGATGGGTCGTATCGCTACGGGACCCGGACGGATACAGGCTGGACTTCGAAAGCCCCGCCGCCGCGCTGGTCATGGCGTCAGCGTCAGCGTGGCCTCAGCATTCGCCGCCACGTCGGCTTTGCTGTACAGCAACGGGTTATAGCGCACCGCCAGCCACGGGTCAATCATGTCGTCGTAGTGCGGGTTATACGTGTGGCCGCTCTGGCCGGTGGTGTGCATGGCCTGCGACCTGCTGAAGTTGCTCATGTCGACAATCATGCGCCACGACGGCGCGGACACGACCGCCATCGTGGCGTCGGCGGCCGTCGCATCCACCGATGCCGCGGCGCCGTCCACCGGAAACGGCCCGCGGTTGAAGATGCTCTCGATAATCGGGATGCCGCTCTTGCCCAGCGTCTGGTTCTGGAACGTGATAGTGTGCAGCCGGCCATACTGCCAGGTTTTGATATCCGGTCCCAGCCGGACTTTTAATACGGCCACCGTGTCACGGATCGACTGTATCAGGATGGAATCGCGGGGTTTGGTCGCCCCATGCGCCGCGTCGCGCCACCAGTGCGAGTCCGGCTGCTTCAGCAGCGTGCGCAGCGCGGTGCGCACCGAGGTGGAATCGTTCCCCTCGATCGCGTCCGCGGCCAGGCTGGTGCCCAGCACGCCGTCGAACAGGTTATGCGCCAGCGTCGGCCAGAATACTGCGAATATCGCCGCGCCGATGGAACTGCGTTTCATGTAACCATCCCACTTGTTCAGTTCCGCCAGCGCGTCGCTGGCCAGCAGGTCATCGGGGATGTTCAGCGAACTCAGATACGGCAGCACCTCTGGGGCGAACCCGCTGTAGGTGTCGCCCTGGATCTGCGCGATGTCCTTCACCGACAGCTTGTCCTGCGCCAGGATCAACTGGCGGATGCGGCGGATGCGGTAGCCCTGGTCCCAGTTCTTGCCCAGGAAGTAGGGATACTGGCTGTCTGCGGGCGCATTATTGGCGGTGGCGATAAAGCCTTCCGGCGGGTTGTACAGGCTGGGCAGCTTGTCGAACGGCACGTAGCCTGTCCACTCGTACTCGCCCGTCCAGCCTGGCATCGGCATATCGCCGGTGCCGTTGGCCCGAATCGGTATCTTGCCGGGCATCTGGTAGCCGATATTGCCGCCGGTGTCGGCGTAGACAAAGTTCTGCGAAGGCGCATCCCACAGGCGCAACGCATCGCGGAACTGCTGCCAGTTCTGGGCGCGGTCGATCTGCAGGACGCTGTCGAACAGCGTGCCGGGTTCCAGGCCGGTCCACCGCACGGAGATCGGATTCTTCGCGCCGGCCATGGTGCTGTCCACATCGCTGATGATGGGACCGTGGCGGGTGATGCGCACGCGCAGCTCCACCGGCTGAGCCTGTCCGGCCACATTGATTTTCTCGTCGATGATCTGCGCGGGCACGTAGCGGCCCTTGTACTCGAACTCGTCGGGATTGGCCGGGTTGGGGCGCTCCAGGTACAGGTCTTCCACCGCCGGATTGGCGTTGGTGACGCCCCACGCGATGCGGTTGTTGTGCCCGATGATGACGCCCGGCGCTCCCGCAAAAGACACGCCCGTCACGTCGTAGGGGCAGCTTGGGCTGAGCGTGCGGCAATGCAGACCCACCTGATACCAGATCGAGGGCATCTGCACGCCCAGATGCGGGTCGTTAGCCAGGATCGGCATTCCGGTTGTCGTGCGAGAGCTGCCAATCACCCAGTCGTTGCTGCCGATGTCGCCCGTGTGGATCAGCCCGCTGGCCCGCTCGAAATCATGATTGACCTGGTAGAGGGAGATTAGAGATTGGAGATCAGAGACGGGAGATGGGCTTCCGTTAATTGCCCATCTCTGGTCCCCAGATTTTCCGCTGGCCCTGGTCGGCACGGTTACGGGCGCGTCGGCGGGGTACGGCGGCATCAGCGTATCGGCCAGATCCGTGCCGCCCTTTGCCAGCAGTGCGGCGCGCAACAACTGCGACGACATATTCTCGCCCAGTTGCCAGCCCATCACCTTGGCCCAGGTCAGCGTGTTTTCCGGCTTCCACGGTTCGGGCTTCCAGTTGCGCCCGATCAGCCCCAGCACGCGGAACTCGAAGCCCAGCTTGTCGGGATTCGCCAGGGCATAGGCATTCACGCCTTCGGCATAGGCCTTCAGCGCGGCGTCTGCCTCCGGCGACAGGTGCGCGGCTTCGACAGCCGCCACCCGCTGCCAGCCCAGCGTGCGGATGAATTTATCCTGCGGCAGCGCGCTGGCGCCGAACAGTTCCGCCAGGCGGCCCTGCCCGACGCGCCGCCAGAACTCCATCTGGAAGTAGCGGTCCTGCGCGTGCACAAAGCCTTCGGCGCGGAACAGGTCAAGCGGGGTGTCGGCGTAGATCTGCGGCACGCCGAAGCGGTCACGGATGACGGTGACGTTGCCGCTCAGGCCGGCCAGGTGCAGCGTGCCGCTGGTCTGCGGGAAGGACTGGCGCGTCAAGTAATAAAAGGCACCGCCGCCGGCCAGCACGACCGCCAGCACAATGGCAACCAGGACCAAGAAGATGCGGCGTACCACAAGACGCATAGCTACCAGCCTTTATTCGCTTACAACCGGGTAAACGGGGGATGCGATTCTGGATTATACAGAGGCGCCATCAGCGGCTTCGCGTTCCGGCAGGGCATGTGTGATGAGCTACCGGTATTCCGCCTTCAATACGCCGACGAAAGGCAGGTTGCGGAACACCTCATCCAGGTCCAGCCCATAACCGAAGACGTACTCGTTGGGTATCTTGAAGCCCACATAGCGGGGGTAGATGGCGACCCGGCGGCGCTCTTCCTTGTCCAGCAGGACGCACACGTTCAGGCTGGCCGGCTCGCGCGTGTAGAGGATGCGCAGCACGTAGTCCAGCGTGATGCCGCTGTCGACGATATCCTCGACCAGCAGCACGTGGCGGTCGCGGATGTCGGTGTTCAGGTCGAGCACGATGCGCGGCGAGCCGCTGCTGGAGCGCGCACCCACGCCGTACGACGACACCGACATGAAATCGATCTGGTGCGGAATCGTGATATGGCGCATCAGGTCGCTGAGGAAGACGACCCCGCCGCGCAGGATGCAGATCAGGATGAGGTTCTTGCCGGCGTAATCCTGCGACACCTGCGCCGCGATTTCGGCGATGCGGGTCTGCAGTTCCTGTTCCGAGATGAGCACGCGCTCGAGACAGTGCTGGTAACCCAGCTCCGGGTTGATCTTCGTCATGCCGTAGAGTTTATCATTTCCAGGTATGCATATCACCCTGTCTGCCGATAAACGTCGCGCCGCCGCCACCCTGATGGCGCTTGTCGCCGCCAGCCTGCCGATAATCAACATACTGAATATCATTTGCAGCACCGGCGCAGATACCCTTTCGGATGATTACCTCGTGCATCTGCGAAACATCGCGCCTATCCTGAATGGTTCGTTTTCACCAGGTAACTTCCTTCATGATAGCTTCTATCGGGGCCATCTGATGGTGTTCCCGACATTGCTAAGGATCATCTTAGCCAGATTAACCTACTGGAACGCATACGTTGAACTGTTCATTGGCGTTGGCGCCGCCATCCTCACGCTTTTTCTGATTCATAATGCGCTTACAGCGCACTCCCGCCATCAGGTCAGACTATGGATGTGGCCTGCGTTATCCGTCCTGATATTCTCTGTCTCACAGGTAGATCAGTTCACCTATGGCGATGCATCCATTCCCATCGGTTTCAGCGCGTTGGGAATCAGCTTTGCTCTCTGGAGCATGGTTCGCTTCGGGCGTAGTTGGACGGCGGGTTTTCTGGCCGTCGCCGGCGCCTGGCTTGTGATATGGTCGTGG
>JAKALH010000450.1 GCA_021813225.1 Chloroflexota bacterium | reverse complement strand
GCGTCCTCCAGGGGCGTGGCGGCGCCGGCCTTGCCCATGCCATCGGCAACGCAGAATAGCGCCAGTTCCGGCGCGCAGGCGCCGGCGGCGTTCACGAAGCGGTAAATGGCGCGCGCGCTGGGGCCGCTCTCGCCGTATTCGCGAGACATCTGGTTGGGGCGCATGTGATGGCGCACCGTGGCGCGCACCTGCTCGACTTCATCGCCGCTCAGACGCAATGCCGCGGCGCGCGCAGCCGCCATCGCCGCGCCAATCTCTTCGTGCCGGTAAAAATGTATGCGCCCGTCGGCGCCGACGCTGCGCGTGGCGGGCTTGGCAATATCGTGCAGCAGCGCCGCCAGGCGGAAGACGGCGACCCGCAGCCGGTCATTGGCCGTCTCCGCCCACAGTTGGCGGGTGAGTTCGGCGCGTTGCGGCTCTGCAATATCCAGTCCGCGCAGCCATGCCGGCATGCCGGCATTGGATAAACCTGACAGGTCTTGCAGACCTGTCAGGTGTTTGAGCATTTCATCCACATAATCCAACACCAAGAAAGTGTGTTCCAGCACCGCAAGATGATGCGGGGGCGATTGAGTGCAGTCGCGCATCGGCTCGATCTCGGGAACCAGCCGAGCCAGCAGCCCGAGTGCATCCAGCCGCCGAACGGCGCGCGCGGCGGCCGGCAGCGCCAGCGCCTTCATCAGCTCGTCGCGCACGCGCTCCGGGCTGGGCACACCCAGCAGCGGCGCCGCAGCGCTGACCGTCGCAGCCGTGGCCGGCTCAAGCGTGCCGCGCAGCGCGCATTCCAGGCGCACTGCGCGCAGCGCGCGCACCGGGTCGTCGCTGACGGCATGCGGGCTGACCTGGCGGATCAGGTTGTGCGGCACATCGGCCAGCCCGCCGGTCGGGTCCAGCACCGCGCCATCGGCGATATCCAGCGCGATGGCGTTGATGGTGAAATCGCGTCCGCGCAGGTCTTCGTCCCAGGTTGCGCCGCGGCAGGCGGCAAAGTCCAGGTGCAGCGACGGCTGGCTGCCGCCACGCCTGACGATGACGCGGGCGGTGCCGCGCTCGGCGTCCATCAGGTAAAAAGCCGCTCCCAGGCGATTCGCGATGGCGCGGGCAATCGCCACGGCGTTGCCCTGCACGGCAAAATCCAGATCGTGCACGGGTTTGTCCAGCAGCGCGTCGCGCACCGCGCCGCCCACAAGGATGAGCGATACGCCGCGCGCCTGTGCAATCTCGCGGACGAGCGCCACTTCCGGCAGGCTCAGCAGGTCGAGCATGCCGTTACGCGGACCTCTCGCCGAAGATGGCGCGCCCGATGCGCAACAGGGTCGCCCCTTCGGCGATGGCGGCTTCGAAATCATCCGTCATGCCCATCGACAGATGCTCCCAGCCCGATTGCGGAAAACGGCGGTGCAGCGCATCGCGCAGTGCGCGCAGGTCGGCAAAATAAGGGCGCGCCTGCTCCGGTTGCGTGACGATGGGTGCGATAGTCATCAACCCGCGCACGCGCAGGTGTGGCAGGCTGACTATTTTTTCCACATCCTGCACAAAAGCGTCGAAGGCAGGGCCGCCGCTTTCCCAGCCCGCCACGGCAAAACCGCTCTTGGATTCTTCGCCGCTGACGTTGCACTCCAGCAGAATCGACTGGAAATCGGGAAGAGGGGATGGGGGATGGGAGATTGGAGATTGGGCGCGCAGCATGGCAAGACGCCGATCAATGGCCGCGGCCAGTTTCAGCGAATCCACGGAGTGAATCAGGTCGAAATGACCGATGGCATCGCGCACCTTGCGGGATTGCAGATGCCCGATCAGGTGCCAGCGCAGTTGCGCGCCGGCGGCCTCAACCGCTTTCATCTTGGGCAGCGCTTCTTCGACGCGGTTCTCGCCGAAGTCCGCCTGGCCGGCCGCGGCAGCCTGCAGGACGGCTGCGACCGGGAATGTTTTGGAGACGGCAATCAGCGCAATTTCCGCCGTCGAGCGGCCGGCGCGCCATGCGGCGGCGTCGATGCGCTCGCGCACGCGCTGCAGCGCGTGCGCGATGGCAGTATGGGTCTGTGTATCGCTCATGGTTCCGATTGTAAGGCAGGCCGTCAGACTTTAGTCCGTATCGGCGGCTCACCTTCGGCCAATCGGGTTTGACCGCCCGCCCGTACCGCCCGCGCGCGTCTGTCTCTATAGTTAAACCGGATGTTGAAACTGCACAGGATAAATGTAGGAGACCAACAACATGACAAACGTAAAAAACCCGACGACGTTCAAGGGTCGCGTGATCGAGGACCCGAAGATCGCCAGATTCCTGTTTTCCGATGTGCGCATGAGCTGGCTCTGGCTGGTTGTGCGTCTCTGGTTGGGCTACGCATGGATCGACGCCTCATTGCACAAGGTCGCCAGCCCGGCCTGGGTCAGCACCGGCGATGCTCTCAAAGGCTACTGGCTGAACGCGGTGAAGATTCCCGACACCGGCAGGCCCGCCATCGCTTATGACTGGTATCGCGGCTTCCTGCAATCCCTGCTGGACGCACATGCCTACACGTGGTTTGGCAAACTGGTTGCCTACGGCGAACTCCTGGTCGGCATCGGCCTGGTCGTTGGCGCCTTCGTCGGCATCGCCGCCTTCTTCGGCGCGCTGATGAACTTCAACTTCATTATGGCCGGCTCCGCCAGCACGAACGGCCTGCTGCTGCTCGCCGCGCTGCTGCTGGTGCTGGCGTGGAAGATCGCCGGTTATATCGGCGCCGACTACTTCCTGCTCCGCTTCGTCGGCGTGCCCTGGAAGGAACGCGAGGTGGCCGAGGCACCCAACCTGGCGCCCAAAGCCGGAAAGTAATCCCAGCGGATTCGCCGGCACGGTGGACTCACTCAACCATCCCGCCGCCCGCCCTGTACAGGAGCGGGCGGCGGCGTTTTTCAAGCGCGAAAAATAACATACGGCGCCACGTCTGAACGTGCGCCGTATCTTCATTCTCTGCCGTACAGAGAGGGTCTTTACATCTCGCCATCGTCCAGCCCCAGCAAACCCATGCCCAGGCGCGGGGTCTGGCGGCGGTCTTCATCTTTGCCGAAGTGCATCACTTCGCCGCCCTCGTTGATGGCCTCGACGGCCAGGCCCAGAGACTGCAATTCCTTCACCAGCACCTTGAACGAGGCAGGGATGCCGGGTTCCTCGATCTGATCGCCTTTCACGATCGACTCGTACGTCTTGACGCGCCCCTGCACATCGTCCGACTTGACGGTGAGC
>JAKALH010000449.1 GCA_021813225.1 Chloroflexota bacterium | reverse complement strand
AGACCGCAAAGGGGTATCTTCTCAATAGGGTGTATTCAAAGTTAGTTCGGACGGTCAGGCGGCTCGTTTCTGCGGCTGAGTTGAGCGGCGTGCGACGAGCATCGGCATGATGAAAGCGCGTCCTGCGGGTTGACGCAGCGAGAGTGTTGGTTCGGGATCAGTCAGGGCTTGGTTTTCAAGTATCGCCGGTACGGGACCTGGCACCCCGTACAAGCGCTGAAGGCGCTGTTGTTGAAAGAAGCGCCGATAGGCCTCCCAGTCACCGTTTTCAGCGACGGCCCGCAAACGCAGCAGGTTCTCGGCGCCGTCTGGGGTCCAACGCATGCCCGAGAGTTCGCAGCGATCCTTGACCAAGTGGCGGCAGGCGCCCTCGATGACGCCAGAGGCGATGGGCCAGCCGTGGGCCAGATACTGGTCATAGTGCATGCAGGCCGTGTTGCGTTCGAAGTAGTTGGCGACGCGGGTCAGCACGGTGGTTTGCGACGTCGTGGTCTCGGCCAGACTGGCCAGGCGGCGCAGTTCGGTGATGACTTGAGGCACGCGTCCTGACAGCAGGGCCAAGCTTTGGCGCTCGACCCACGGCGTGCGTTGGGCGGCGGTTTCACCGAACAGGCTATTGGCGACGTCCCACAGTTTCTCGTCGGCATGGATGAAGTCCAGCACCAGGGTGAAGGTGGGAAAGTGCTGTTGGACGCGGTCTTGGAGTGCCTCAGCGCCATCGGTTAGGGCCACCCGGTGCTGGATGTGGGGGCCCTCGCGTTGGGCGGCTTGGCCGGCCAGCCGCGCCAGAGCGGCGTCTTTGCCGGTCAGCGTCGCCCACAGCCGCTTGTTTTGCGGTCCGGTGCGCACGCGGAGCGGCGTACCGGGGGTCCGTTCCGGGTGAAAGAGACTGGCGATCACCTCGGTTGGGGTGCGCGGGTGGGGGGCTATGGTATACAAGCCGGTCACGACCGCCTCTTTCTTACGGCTATGTTTGTCGCCTTTGCCCAAACGCACCTGCGGTTCCGCCGCAGTCGTCCGCACGATGGGTACGCCCTTGCCATCGGCCTGCACGACTAAGATGGCGGCTTCGCTGGTGCTTGCGGGCGGCGCTTGCTGCGCATAGAAGGCTTCGACATCGCCCGCGTCTTCGGCCACCAGAGCACTGATGGCTTGCGTGGACAGCTCTAGCCCCAAGATGCGGGCGAAGCAGTCGGCCACCTTGGCATAGGTGCTGCCCACGCCGAGGTACTCGACCAAGTCCCGAACCAAGTCGGAGTAGCAGTCGGCGCCCAGGGCCAATTCCTGATCCAGGGGACTGGCGCCGCCAACGCCCGGGCGATAGAAGTAAGGCCGCCAAAACGCCAACTTGCCGAAGATCGAGAAGTATTGGCGCCGATGTTCGGCTTGATATGGCAACAGCGCGCCGTTAGCCAGCCGATGCGTGTCACGCACCGCCGCGGCCGTGCGCAGGGCGAAGAACAGCAACATCAGGCGCGCCCCTAAGCTCAGCAGGCGGCGGAATAACCCGCGTTCCACTTGATCGGCGGTAGCGGTCTGACTATCTTTGACGTAGCTCAGCATAGATTCGAACTCGACATGAAGCTCGTGTACAATGGCATCTGCGTTATGAGACATGGCTCTGCTCCGGTGTTGAAGGCTTGATCGTCCTGACATCGGTAGTATGCCATGTCTCTAACTAACTTTGAATACACCCTTCTCAATTAGTGGGATTATTGAGAGGATACGCAAAGGGTGTATGTGCTTTCCGATGCTTTGCGTCTTTGCGCCTTTGCGTGAGCCATAGAAGGAGGATAGATGGACATCAAAGGCAAACCCCGGGATGGCTTGATCGGCGCGACGCTGGGGTTCTTCATCGGCTTTGCAGCGGTCGCTCTTTTCGGGCCGACAGCCAGCAAGCTCAACGAGATCATGCACGTGGCGCCAGTGGCGATTGGGTTCCTGGTAGCGATGCCGTCGCTATCGGGCTCGTTGCTGCGCATCCCCTTTGCCGCATGGGTCGATACAACCGGGGGCCGCACACCGTTCCTGATCTTGCTCGGCATCTCGATCGTGGGCATGGCCGGTTTGACGCTGCTGATGTTCCTGCGTTACCCGGACGGCGTCACCGGCGATCTGTTGCCGCTGCTCTTCCTGTTGGGCATCCTCTGCGGGAGTGGAATCGCCACCTTTTCCGTCGGCATCGCGCAGGTCTCCTACTGGTTTCCGCGGGCTCAGCAAGGTAGTGCGCTCGGCGCCTACGCGGGCGTGGGCAACCTGGCGCCCGGTATCTTCTCCTTCCTGCTCCCCGTCGCCCTGAACGGGCTGGGGATGGCAGGTTCGTACCTGATCTGGCTGGTCTTTCTGCTGGTCGGCACTGCGCTGTACTTCGTGCTCGGACGAAACGCCCCCTATTTCCAGCTCAAAGCCCAGGGTCAGACAGAAGATCGAGCACGCGGCGTCGCCGTACAGTACCGGCAGGAGATCTTCCCGGCCGGGCGGCTGAAGGACAGCCTGCTGCGCTCCGCGCGCACCCCGAAGACCTGGCTCCTGGTCGCGGTCTACTTCACCACCTTTGGCGGCTTCCTCGCGCTGACCTCCTGGCTGCCGGTATACTGGAAATCGTTCATGGCGGCGCCCGCGATGATGGCCGGGGCGCTGACCGCGCTGTATTCGATCCTCGCTTCATTGTGCCGGGTCGCAGGGGGCAGCATCTCCGACCGGCTGGGCGGCGAGACGACGCTCATGCTGGCGCTGGCGGTCACGGCTGCCGGCGCGGTGCTGATGACAGTCTCGAACCAGGCCGGCCTCTCCATCGCGGCGGAAATTGTCATGGCGGCCGGCATGGGAGTGAGCAACGCAGCGGTATTCAAGCTGGTTCCCCAGGCCGTGCCGGAGGCAGTGGGCGGGGCGGCCGGTTGGGTCGGCGGGTTGGGCGCGTTCGGTGGTTTCACGATTCCGCCGCTCTTGGGTGCGATCGTTGCTGCGTATGGGACGGCCGGGTATGCGTGGGGGTACGTCGTCTTCGTCGGTCTGGCCTTGCTTTCGTTGCTCCTGACATATGTTTTCCTGCGGAGTCCAAACCGGCGACTGGAAGTCGCCGTCTGAAGTCGAAAAGCGGCCTCAGCCGCTGGGTTCCAGGCCCTGAGGGGCCTTCTCAGCATGAGCCAGGGATTTCGAATCCCTGGGCGCAATGGCTGCGGTCGAGTTAGATGACCCGCTAGTGGGTCGTTTGGTTTGACGTCAGC
>JAKALH010000023.1 GCA_021813225.1 Chloroflexota bacterium | reverse complement strand
GCATCTGCCACAGATAGCTTGCGCAACTCACTCTTGACGACCTTGCCGTGCGTGTTAAGCGGCAGGTGTTCCAGAACCGCCACTTCGTGCGGGATCATATGGCGAGACAGCCGGCGCGCGCAATGGGCGATGATATCGGCAGGATGCAACTGCGATGCTGTGCGCAGCGTGACGAAGACCTTGATGGCTTCACCGCTGACGAGATCGGGTTCTCCGATAGCCGCGGCTGCCACCACATCCGGCAGTTCGAGCACGCACGACTCAATCTGCTGGCTGCTCACGCGATTGCCGAAAGGCTTGATGAAATCACTTTTTCGATCGACGATGTAGATGAAACCGTCATCGTCTACGGTCGCCAAGTCGCCGGTATGCAGCAGACCGCCGATGAATTTCTCTGCCGATGCTTCAGGATCATTCCAGTAACCGGGGCACACGTTGTCGCCTTGTGCGCATATCTCGCCGATATCTCCGGGGTGGACGGGCAATCCGCTGTCATCCAGAACCCGCAGCGTCACCCCCGGTATCCCGCAGCCAACCGAGCCCAGTTTTTCAGATAACAATGCCGGCGGCAGGTATGACAGGCGCGCCGTGGCTTCGGTCTGCCCGTACATGATATAGACCTGCGCCTGCGGCAGTGCCGCGGCCAGTTCGCGAATCAGGATATCCTGCAGCTTGCCGCCAGCCTGCTGCACTTTGCGCAGATGCGCAAACTTGCGCCTGCAGAAGGACGAATCGCGCAACAGCAACTGATAAATGGATGGAACCGCCGCAAATCCCGTGCATTGCGCGCGTTCCAGCAGGTCCAGCGCCGCCTCGGGATAAACGAATGAATTGATCAGCACGACCGCAGCGCCGGCGCGCAGATGGCTGTGCAGCAGCGAGAGGCCAAAGCAGTAGTAAAACGGCAGGACCACCCCGATGCGCTCTCTGTCATCGAGCTGGAGATACTGGCAGATGGAGTCGGTGTTGGCCTGGATATTGCGATGTGTCACCCGCACGGCGCGCGGGCGGGCCGTCGTTCCGGACGTGAACATCAGCGCCGCGTCAGCGTCCGGCACGTCCGGTGTTGTGGCCGGCCATGCGTTGGGCCCCGGCTTGTCAGCCGCCTCGTCAAGAATGAGTGTGTGATCTTCCAGGCCCAGGCCAGCCAGGATGCGCGCGCTGCGCCGGTCGGCGCAGGTCATAGTGCAACCGCTGAAAGCGATCATGGAACGGATGTCGTCCGGGGTGGCAGTCGTCGCCAGCGGAACCGCCACCGCAGCCAGCTTCATCACCGCCATATACGCCGCGATCCAGTTCAGCGAATTGCCGCCGCACAGGCCGATTCTGTCGCCTGGTTTCACTCCGCGCGCCAGCAACTCGCCGGCCATGCGCGCGCAACGGCTGCGCAGTTCGCTGTATGTGAATGATGATGAATCGGTGACAACTGCGACTGAGTTATCCTGCCCTGTAGCCAGTAAATAGTCAGCGGTATTCATAGTTGCTCGGATTGACATGTCTACCTGGAACCAGCCGGAAGGGGGAGTTCAACAGATGGAGGCCGCCAGGGTCAGTGTTTCACTACGACGGCATTCTCGCGTGATTGCATCTTGTTCCGGATATAGCCGGCCAGCCTGGTCACAGAGTCGAAGTTATCCGGTACGATTTCTTCATCCTCGATGGTGAGTGAGAATTGTTTCTCGACGTATGTAACCAGTTGCAGTACATTCATCGAATCCAGCACACCTTCGCTCAGAAACGACGTATCGTCCGAGTAAGGGTACGTGTGTCCGCTGAACAGGATATTCTCAGCGATATATGTGCGAACCGTCTGCTCGACGCTGTCCATAAATTCCACCTTCACAAGCCAGACTCTACAGGTCTTTATGCATTCCGCTGTATCAGGCGACGGGCGATGACTCGCGATACCAGGCCATCGTCTGTGCCAGCCCATCTTCCAGCGATACTTCCGCGTTCCACTGCAACTCGCGGTTTGCCTTGCCAGAGTCCAGGCAACTGACGCGCACCTCGCCCGGCTTCTGCGGGCCGTGGTTCTCCGCCTGGCTGTATTTCGTCAACCGGGCCACGCTTCGGAATACTGTGTTGATGTCTGTGGGAATGCCAGTGCCGATATTGTAGATGCCGCTGCCCCACCGCAGCGCCAACAGGTTGGCGCGGGCCACATCGCCTGCATATACAAAGTCGCGCTGTTGCTTTCCATCGCCGTTAATCACAACCGCTTCACCGTTCAACATCTTCTGCGTGTAGATCGCCACGACAGCCGCCTCTCCGTACGGGTTCTGGCGCGGCCCGTACACATTGCCGTAACGCAGAGCGCAGTAATCCAGCCCGTAGTTGTGGCGGAAGGAGAACAGATAATGTTCACAGGCCAGCTTGCTCACCCCATACGGGTCCAGCGGATGCGCCGGACACTCCTCATGCGTGGGCAGTATCGTCTGATCGCCGTAGATGGCGCCGCCGGTGGAGGCCATGATCACCTTTTTGACGCCGTACTGATGCGCCAGCTTCAGCAGGTGCAGCGTCCCGATGACATTGACCGCAGCATAGGCTTCGGGATGCATCAGGCTGTCGCGCACGTTCGCCAGCGCAGCCTGATGGCTGATGCCAGCGGGTCGTTCATGCGCAAACACCCGCTCCAGGGCAGCCGCGTCACGGATGTCGACCTCATAAAAGGCTGCTTCGGGGTGGACGTTAACGCGCTTGCCGGTGGAAAGGTTATCGACAATCGCGACGCGATACCCTGCCTCAACGAACTTTTCCACAACGTGCGAGCCGATGAAACCGGCCCCTCCGGTGACCAGAATACACTCACTCATTGGTTCTCCCTCTTTGTCTCTATACTACCTATCGGCGCGACCGCGCCATGGACATCAGCGTCACGGCCCCGATCACGATAACCATTGTTACAATGCCGCTCAACACGAGAGGCGACACGTCCTGGCCCGATTTCGTATCGCCTGGCAGGGTTTTCACAGCCACCGCCAGCGTTGGCGTCGCAGTAGGGACGGGTTCAAGCGTCGGTGTCGCTTGCGGCGTCTGCTCGGGCGACGGCGTGAGGGTCGGGACCGATTGGATCGTCATTGTGCCCGACACTTCGCGCATCGTGGAGAGCAGACCAAAGTCGCCTGAACCGCCCCACTGGCGAACCCACACGCGCGCCAATACCGCCAGCCGGTTCTTTCCCAGCATCGGGACGATGGCAGCCGTATTACCGACCATGGCCGGCTGCCCCAGATTGTACGTATCGCTCGCGCGACAACCCGTTGCCACCCACTCGCAATAAACGAGAGCGCTCTCTTTTGTCGATGTCTCACTGACGCCGATGAGTTGCGCCGCCTCGCCTGTTGATACCGCATCCACCGGGCCGCTGACATGCTCGAAACCGGCGACGCTCAATGGCTCATTCCAGCGCGAACCATTATCTTGTGATACCCGCACGTATGCCGACATAGGCGTCCGGCTCTGTGATGTTGCGCTCAGTGCGACCCTGTTCCACAGCACGATAAGCTGGTTCCCGCCGGCGCCCACCAGCCTGGGCCAGTCCACCAGTCCGGTCGCCAGTTGCGCCGGCTGTCGCCAGGTTTTACCGCTATCGGCGGATGCACTGTAGAAAACCGCGCGCGACATATTGCCGTCTTTAACGGCGGCGCCCAGCCAGACGGCATGTAATATCCCTGTCGTGGCATCCAGCAGCAGGCGTGGCTTGTCAACATTCAACCATCCTGCGGCCGCCGCATCGTAGATGCGCGCCGGTTTCGTCCAGGTGCGCCCGCCGTCGCCGGACTGCAGCAGATAGATACCGCGCGACTCGTTGTAGGGTACTGCGTAGATGACGTACAGAGCGGCGCCGCGTGGGTCGGCGACGATCTGCGGCCAACTGCCTGCCACATCGGCGGGCAACAGGTTAACCGGCGTGATCCACTCCTGCGGCGAGAGCGGGCTGCGCACGGTTGCGCGGCTGTAATAGAGATTGCCAATCGAGCCGCTGTTCCACACGGCATGCAGGTTGTTCGCGGTATCCAGCGCCAGTGAAGGCTGCGCGGCAATGTCGATAATATCCGTGCGCCCGCCGTCGCCGGCCGGGCCGATCGCCGGGGAACTCAGCACCCGCGCAAAACGCGACCAACTGTCGCCGTTCCATACCATCCCGAACAGGGGGATGTAAGGCTTTGTGGCCTGTACAGCCTGCCCCCAGAACGCATACAACTGGCCGCTGCCATCGGACACCATGACAGGCGCGCCTTCGACAGCGCCCAATAAGTCGCCTTCCTGCGTCGTCTTATTCAACTGCGCAAAATCGTTGATGGCTGACCAGGCCGGCTTCAGTAACGTGTCGAGCTGTCTGACCGGCGCATTGTTGCGCGCAATCCATACGTCGCCGCGGGGGTCGCACCCCACCACACCCAGCACCGCGCCGGTCATGGCTAATCCGATGCAGCTCAGATTTACCGTCTGGCTGATTGTCCTGTCCTCAAAACTCACGTCGACGGGAATCGCCCGCGACCAGCGCCGACCATCCCACGCCGCCAGCACGCCGTCGCCGGTTGCCGGCGCCGCCGATGCACCCTGACTATAGGTTGTCGACATCCCAAGCAGCCACAATACGCCGTCGCCGCCGGAGGCAAATCCCCACTGACCGGGGCAATGCGTGAGATCGCTCAGAACGCGCACCGGAGCGCCCCACGTCTGCAGTCCATCGACGGAGATACTCTGGTCGATGACGCATGTCCCCGACTGCGCTTCCCGCCACAGCATCATGAACTGCTGGCCCGATAGATACGCCGCCCGTATCTGCACCGCCTGGTTCGTTGAGGCGATTGACTGCGGCTGTGACCACGTCTTCGCGCCGTCCAGTGTTCTGGCAAACTGACCGTTCTGCAAACGCGGATCATCCCATGCCACCAGCGCCAGCCCCTGTTCGTTGCCCGCGACACTGATCGAGGCGGCGGCGCTGCTCATGGAGCGGAAATAGCGCGAGCTGATGACCAGTGCGGGAGCCTGCCAGGTGCCGGCACTGTAATAACGATAGAACACGCCGGCGGGAGACGACTGGCCTTCATTCGTTTTCACATACGCCAGGTGTACGCCGCCCGCGCCATCGGTCGAGATATCAAATGTCAGAACTGAACTCGCCAGGCTGGCCGCCGCCGACACGCGCGCGCCAGCGATTTCGAGTGTCATAAGCCGGTAGCGCGTATCGAGCCAGAACAGGTGCACCGTGCCGGTGCTGTCGGCCAGCGCCCGCGCCTGCAGGGGCTGCACCAGGGTGATATTGCGTCTCTGTGTGTTGGGGTCGACGGTGTCAATCCGGTCGCCGTAGACTTCGGGAAGCGCGGCAGGCGCACTGGCGACGGTCTGGGTCAGCCCGGTCGTGCTGTATAACTCGCCAAGGACGGAATCCCACCAGAAAGCGTAAAGAGTGCCCTGCGTATCGACGGCGATCGTGGGCTGTAAGGCTGCGCCGGAACGCGAAACGTTGATCGGCTGCGTCCACGGTTGTACTCCCCTTTGAGCCGCAGCGCCGCGCAGGCCGGCAAACAGCGGCGATGCCAGCAGCGCACACACGCTTGCAAGCAACGGCAGAGCGGTTCTGACCTTCATGGTGTACATGTTAACGTCTGGCTCATTGCACTGCAACAATATCAACCAGGCCAGGCGCGGGCTGTCATGGATTCTGATACTGCGAGATTGCCTGCGCCATACTGGCGCCGCGAGCCGCGTCGCCCAGGTACTGCGCATACCACCACTGACGAGCCTCCAACTGGCCCTGGCTATTATCAATGGTGTGCCACATGGCGGCGGCGGCCTGAGCGTTGCCCTCCAGCGCGGCGCACTCGCCGACCAGTTGCCGGGTGGGACGTTGCCCGGGCGCTGCGGCAAAAGCCTCGCGCAGATGCCCGCATGCGGCGGTGTAATCGCCCTGCGCCAGCAAAATCTGGCCCAGCCGGCGATTCGCCGTTGCGTTCAGCGGGTCAGCCTGCAGGGCAAGATCATATGTCTCGACGGCTGGCGCTATAAGAGCAGGCCGCGTGCGCCGGACGGCGTCCTGGATCGGCCACGCCGGCCAACTGTAAATCGAAAGCTCTGCCTGTGTCTGCATGACGGAAGCCACATTTGCGACGAATACAGCGCGCGCAGCCGGCAACACGGCAACCACGGCCACCAGACCCAGCGCGCAACCAGCGAGCGTGAATACGGGCCATAACCGCACAGACCATGCTGCCGATGTCCCGTGCTGCGCCGCAGCCGGACGGAATATGAGCGCGAATGGAATCAACAGGAAAGGCAGCGCCAATCCCTGGTAACCGTAGAATGCATCGTCGACGAAACCATGCAGCAAAACAACGGCCAGCGCTGCCAGCGCGGCTGTCTGCCAGCCATTAACGGCGCGTATGCGCGAAACGGCCAGCGCGACGAGAATAAAGAAGGTGACGATACCGGCAAGTCCCTGCTCCAGCCAGATATCAAGGTACAGGTTATGAGCGTGTGTGGTATCAACAACACGCACCAGCAACACATACGTGGAGTAAGTCATGCCGAAGTTGCCCGGCCCCACCCCCGTGAAAGGATAGTCGGCCAGCAGGTTCAGACTGCCCTTCCACACCTCCACCCGATCTTGCCGCACCGACAGGACTTCGCTCCCCAGCGGCGTCAGAACGAACGCCGCGACCACCGCCAGCAACAGAAACGCCAGGATCACACCGGCAGTCATTTGTGCGGATGTTTCCGGCAGGCGACTTTTCCGGCCGATCAACACAGCCAGCTTCCAGACAGCCCACACAACCGAGACGGTCCCCAGCGCGAACCAGGCCCCGCGCGAGGCGCTCAAAATCAGGCCGGCAACCGAGAAAACCAGCAATGCGGCGCTGATCAATCGGTGCCGACGCCAGCCGAGCTTCCACAACGCCGCGGCCTGCAGGGGCAACAGCATCGCGATCACCCCGCCGGTCGCATTGGAGTTCAGTTGGTAGGGTGTGTGCAGTTGCCAGGCGGACAACCACTGCATGACCGGATCGAACGCCGGTATCTTGCCAATCCTGCCGCTCCAGTCGTTTGTCAGCAGAAAGTACACGGCCATCAATGCTGGAAGGATGCCCAACACCCAGGCCAGCGCGTCGTCTGGCTTCTCCGCATTCTCCGGCAGCAGGGCAAAGACGGTATAAACCAGATAGGCGCCAACGAGCCAGCCCAGCTTGCCAGCCGCAGCTCCCTTATCTGCGGCGATAAAGACCCCGGCGAGCGCTGTCAGCAGAAACAACAGCAGCGCCCAATCCCAGGGCTGGCGCATACTCCACACCCCGGATTGGCGAATCCTGCCCCTCACCTGATCCAGCCAAGCGTCCCCAGCCCGATCTCAATCGCCGACTTGACGACCTGCGGTCCGTTGATGCTCTTGATATAGGTCCACAGCGGCCCGGGACGGAATGCCCACTCGCGGAAGGCGCGCTTCTGCCAGTACTCCAGCTTCTCTGCGCTCAGCCCGGGGTAATCGAGCACAGTGGATTTATCCATATCCACCTGTTCCCACTGGGTGCCGGGGCGGAACCAGTTGTTCTCCAGCACCTCGAAGAAAAACGGGGTGCCAGGATATGGCGCCGCGACGTGGAACAACGCGATGTCGACCGGCAGTGCCTTGGCGAATTTGATCGTTTCCTGGATCGTCTCCTCGGTTTCACCCGGCAGGCCCACGATGAAGTAGCCCCAGTTCTTGATACCGGCTTCATGCGCCCACTTCAGCGCGCGCGGCGCCTGCTCCAGGCGGTAGCCTTTCGCCGCTTTCTTCAGGATCTGCTCATTGGCCGATTCGATGCCCCACGATATCATCCAGCAGCCGGACTTGCCCATCAAGGTGAGCATCTCTTTATCGACGTAGTCCACACGGCTGTTGCATGTCCAGCGGATTTTCAACCCTTCCTTGCTGATCAGGTTGCACAAGCCGACGACCTGCTCGCGGCTGACGGTGAACAGGTCCGCGTACATGTGGATGTTGCTGATGCCGAGTCTCTTAAGTTCCCACAGCTCATTCACGATGTTCTCGGGAGTGCGGATGCGGATCGAGTACTGGTAACTGACATGCTTGATGCAGTACTTGCACCCCGCCGTGCAGCCGCGGCTGGTGACGATGAAGGTATATGGCCCTTTAACCATCGGGATGCGATACTTGTCCAGCGGCAGGAGATGGTGCAAGGGGAGCGGCAGGTCGTCGAGATTGCGGAAGAAGGGACGGTCCACATTGACGACGACATCATCGCCCTTGCGCCACACCAGCCCCTTAATCGTTGCCAGTTGTACCGCCGACGCTCTGATGCGGCCGTCGCTGCCGCTGGTGCCGCCTTCCACGGCCCAGGCGGGCTTCCATGACGGATCGGCCTCGCTCATCATTTTCCACATCAGGCCGCTCTGGTCAGCCGGCTGGCCGTCCGGCAGGTGCAGCCTGCCGTCTTTGAGCTGCATGCGGCCGCCGGCGGTCTGTATCGTATCGAGTAATTCGCGGAATGGCAGCTCAGGCTCGCCGCGCAGCACGAAATCCAGGGCGGGAAACTGCAGCATCGTCTCGCGCGGCATCGGCGTCACGTGCGTGCCGAAGGCCATCGTAATGGCGCCCAGGCTGCGCGCCAGGAACACGCCATACATATCATTGGTCAGTGTCGGCGCCGTCACCTGGGTCAGGTAGAAACGCGGGCGTTTTTCACGCAGCAGTTTTTCGAACTCTGCCCATCCCATACGCATGGCGTTGGCATCGATGATTTCCACGCTGTAGTCCGGCACGATCAGCGCGGCCAGTTGGGCCAGACTGACCTGCGGCCACACCATGTTTTCGCGGCTGCGCCGGCCGACGCGGTGCTGGCTGCGAATCCAGATCGCGCCATCCGGCGTGGGTGGATTCACCAGCAGCACATCGACCTTGTGCTCCGGGCTTTTAATGCCGTGCGCCCGCACAGCCAGGTCGGCATCGGGGAATTTCGCTGAAGGCAGCGCTCGAATGTGGCGGGTGCCGAGATTCTGACGCAGCTCCTGCTCGCTGATTTGACCGCTCATTTCACTTTCTCCTGTAACCACTACAACCTCAGATGCATGCAAGACAATCGAGTCAGGTGGTCGACAACATCACCGTTCCAGTAACCCCGCACCTACAGCCAGTACAGCCGATAGATTCCTGTTTCCCCTTCTCTGATCGGTGGGGGGAACACGATAAACAGAGAAGGGGACGGGACAGGAACAAGCAGCACAGCACTCACACCTCCGCACCTTGCGGCGCAAGAGTGAATGCCAGCCGATTGCCAACTCAATGCCGCGACACGCCGCCGCGAAGCGGCGTTCCGGTATCTCGAACATTACGCGCCGCCGCGAAGGTCCAGTTCGGTTTTCTGCCCGCGCTGGCTGAGTTCCTCCAGCACGCGCATGACCAGCCACGAGATGACCAGTTGAACGCCGATCAGGATCACCATCGCGCTGCCCAGCAGCCACAACCACAGCCGGCTCATGTCCCAGCCGCCGAAACTCATGGCCAGGCTGACGGCGCCGGCCAGCAAACCGACGATGACCGCCAGACCGCCCAACCACCAGAAGTGACGATCCAGCGGCGGGTCGAAAATTGGCCTGCCGAACATGCCCTGCCGTACGGGATGCTGCTGCAGCAGCGCCACCAGGTAATTGAACATGGCGCCAAGATTGAAAACGCTGACGCCCGCCACACCGAATACCAGCGCGGTAAAGACGGCAAACACGCCCCACGCGCCCAGTTGTTCGACGCCGTTCAGACGCAGGATGACCAGCGCCACGCCCACAACCAGTGCGATTCCGACGCCGATTGCACCGAGAAAGCCCAGGATGCGCACGGGATTGTATGACAGCGCCGTCCAGACAATCGAATTCATGAAGCGCATGCCGTCGCGCACGACCGAAAGCTTCGAGTCGCCCACGCGCTCGCTGTAGGGAATCGGCACTTCGGTGACTTTGAGATTTTCGTGTATCGCCCGCGTGCTCATCACCGGCGTAAAGTTCAGGCCATCCGGCAGCGGGTATATCTGATCGATGGCCGTGCGCCGGAATACCCGCATACCGCTCGCGCTGTCGCTGACGCGCTGCCGCCCGACCAGGCTGAGCATCGTGGCGAAGAAGAGATTGCCCAGCCGGCGCATCGCCGGCATCTGGCTGCGTTCGCCGGCCAGGCGCGAACCAATCACCAGGTCGCTGCCGCGCATGGCGGACTGGCACAGCGCGGGAAGGTATTCGGGGGGATAGGTTCCGTCGGCGTCCAGGAATGCCAGCAGGTTGCCCGTCGCTGCGCTGAAGCCCGTCTTGAGGGCCGCACCATAGCCGCGATTTCTGGGATGTTGCAGCAGCCGCACCGCCGGGAAGTCGCGCACGACCTGCGCCGTGCGATCCTTGCTGCCGTCGTCTACGACGATGACTTCCGTCTTCTGCACCCCGGCTTCCTGCAGCGCCGGGAGCGCGGCCAGGACGCGCTTCAATATCGCGGCAATCGCGCCTTCCTCGTTATAGGCGGGGATCACCACGGATAGTGTCCATGCAGCCGCAGATTCACGAGCAGTTGCAACCGGCTTATCAATGAGTACTGCTGACATTTTCCCTCCTGTAAACGACACAGGCTATAGATATGCGGTGCGTGTCTGCGGCTGGGTATCAGACGATATTTCCTTGATAACGCGCGCCGGCACACCGCCCACCACCGTGTGCGGCGGCACATCTTTCGTCACTACGGCACCGGCTGCGACGACGGCTCCTTTGCCAATGCGGGTGCCGTCGGTGATAACCGCGCCGGAACCGATCCACACGTCGTCTTCGATCACGATACCCTCGGCGGTGATGCCCTGTTCGATAAAGGGTCTGTCAAGGTCGTTGTACACATGGTTCACCGCGACGATCTGCACCAGCGGCGACGTATAAACGCGGTCGCCGATGTACACGCCGCCCTGCCCGCGGATGACGTTCATCTCGCCAATCAGACCGTCAGCGCCAATTGCGATGCCGGCATGGGGCAGGTCGCGGAAGTTATACACGTGCAGAATGCTGCCGTGCATCACATAGGTATTCGGCCCGACGCTCACACCCCCCGGGCAGGCATGGATGTACACCCCCTGGTCGATGTAGCTGCCGCGCCCCAGACGGATGTGGCTGGCGAACCGCAGCCGCACGCCGCTCTCAATGGCCGCGATTCCCTGCATGCGCAGGATCAACCGGTAAACCAGTGCGCGCGCACCGATGCCGACCAAGGTGGGCACCCAGCCGAACGCCCATTGCACCAGTTGTTCGAGCACATAGCGCCCGAACCCGTCGGCCTGGCGCCGTACGTACAGGCCGGCCAGGTTGCCAGCCTGTGCGCGGCGCAATGCGTCACCGCCCTTCAGCGTATGCGGGTATCCGGCTTGCAGTGCTGGGTCGGTCATACAGTTCCTGAAGCGGCGCTACGACGGGCAAGACGATGGGAATGATGAACGCTGGCAGGTCGTCCGCGGGCAGGCTCCGCCCTTTCGACATAGCGCCCTGTCTGAAAATGGACGACCGTCATATTCATCTGGACCGGCGCGCTGCACCATCCATGCACGCCGGACGACTCGAATGACTGCTAAGTTAGCTGCCAGAAATTCCTGGCACCGGTTGCCCGCGACTTGGAGTCGCCGGGCAAATGTGCCAGAAACATACGGCGACTAACTCAGCGGCGTGTTCGAATCTGGCTGGCGCTGAGTTCGACTGGAATGCTGCGATCCGACAACAGTTGCAACAGCACCCGGACGCGCTCCTTGCCGGGCAGACCCGCGTCGAAAATCGCGTGATATCCCGCAAATGGCCCGGACTTGATATAGACTTCGTCCCCCGGCTTCAGACCGTAAAACAGCTCGCCGCCGGCCTGGGCGATCGCGTCGACGCGCGTGCGGATTCCATTCACCAATTCGTCCTCAACCGGCGCCGGGTTGCCGCCAAAACCGACCAGTCCAAGCCCGCCGGGTATCCATTGAAAGATGGACTGCCCGACCTGAGACAATTCCACACGCACGAAGAGATAACCGGGGAAATAGGGTTTCGACTTGCGCGACCGCGGATTGACCGGCTGGACACGGATGTGCGGGTAATAAGCCTCAATACCCTGTATCTGCACCTGCTGAGATACAAACTCTTCTTTATTTGGCTTGCTGCGAAATGCATACCAGCGCTGCATGATACCCCCCGAACACTGCGTATACCGTTTGGACCGTGCGCCGCTTTCCGTAAGCGCCCGCGGGGCTGTACAGGTTTATCATCGCCGCCCGACCGTTATGTTGCGAACAGTTCACGCTGTTGAACAACTAGCGTCAAGCACCTACCGCGTGTTCCCCAGCACGGTAATGCTATACAAGCCCAATTCATTGACAACTGTACAAACTGCATGCTCTGTGGATAACGTCTTGGACTGCAAGTTTGACTATGATAAACAACAGCGCCTGCTTTGCCGGTCTATTGCATGAACATGCAGGTAGCTGATGGTGAGAGAGGGAATACGACCGGAGTTATGGCCCGCATTGCAGATACGCGATGACCTGCGCGCGGTTACGCAGGTGCAGCTTACGGATAATCTCGCCCATATGATACTGAACAGTGCGTGAGCCGATACCCATGGCGAAAGAGATATCCTTATAGGTCTGGCCCTGGGCAACCCGCTGCAGCACTTCCCTTTGTCGCGCCGAGAGGGATGGTTCTGCCAGCGCAGGCGCATCGATCAGTTCCGTTGATCCGATGCGATGCGGGGGTTGTCGGGCAAACTCGCGCATGATGACTGTCGCCATCGCGCGCGATATGACTGGTTCGCCCTTATCCAGGACGGCGAGCAGATCGAGCAATTCACTGATATTGACGCTTTTCAGCAGGTAGCCTGCGGCGCCGCGCTTGAACGCCTCAAGCAGCTTCTCGCAGTCCTCATGGATGGTCAGCACGACGATCCTAATATCGGGGAACTCTTGCTTTATGAGGTCGATGCCCTCGAACCCATCATGCTCAGGCATCTGCAGGTCCATGAGGACGAGGTCGGGGTGCAGGTCGCGAGTCTGCCGAAGGGCTTCCAGCCCATTGGAAGCAGTGCCCACAACAGTCACGGCGTGGGCTTCCAACAGACTCTTCAGCCCTTCAAGGAACAGGGGATGATCGTCTGCCAGTAATACCTTCATCGAATGTGCTGCCTGCGCCGTCAGTTAACTATTGCTTGTTGCATTCGACTTCAAACCAATTCACCACATTGAGAACAGGTCAAGCCCCAATCACAATGCGAGGCAATCGCCACATATAGCATACACAACGGGATGAATATTGATAATGTTGCGATTTACAGTTCTGACTGTTTAAAAATACACCTATTCAGCGTCGTTCACACTGTTCATAACTGAAATTCGGCGTCGATATCCATAATTCGAGGGGAGCATGTGTGTCGCTCAGGACCGGGGTTGTGAAGGTCGCGCTT
This sequence comes from Chloroflexota bacterium, assembly GCA_021813225.1. Taxonomy (GTDB): domain Bacteria; phylum Chloroflexota; class Anaerolineae; order J036; family Brachytrichaceae; genus CAIXPS01. The sequence continues at coordinate 1,063 of JAKALH010000023.1, read as the reverse complement.
ATGTCCGCATTTACGTAAGCGTTGGTTTTATTCTTATGCACAATGAGTAACTGCAGTATTACGAAAACACCAAAAGGAGAACCGCATTTGGACTATGCATTTATGCAGGAATTTCATATAATACGACTGTTTACTTCGCGGGTTGGGAGACGACTCAACGGCATTCTGCCATCCACACACCTGGGGGTTGGGCAATGTCAGGATGTTCCACTCGGTCTTGGCGGCGTGCGGTCTTTTATATGGAGTGGATACTGTATCTCGCCTGGTCATTGGTCTCGACGATCATGGCCGCATATATCTGGGGACGCCGGCGCGTTCACGGAACGCGCCCGTTTGTCCTGGCCATCCTGTGTGCCGCCGCATGGTCGCTGCTTCAGGCTATTGAGTTGATTGCCATGGACCCGCTGGTCAGGCTGGTCGCCAATCACCTGTGCGTCGGTCTGCTTGCCGGTGCGTCCGCGCTGTGGCTGATCTTCGTGTTGCAGTACACCGGTCATGGCCGCTGGCTGAAGACGCGCAATATCGCCCTGTTACTCGCGTTGCCGGTCGCCAGTGTGGCGCTCGCGCTGCTGAACGGGTTGCTGCAATTTGAAAGCAGGCCGGCCAGCGCCATTCTGGAGATCGCTGACGCCAGAACGCTCCAGTCGATGAGTCTGGCCGGCATCTGGCACTGGTTGACGAATGTCTACACCTTCCTCGTCGTCGTCGCCAGCGCGGTCCTGCTCGTCGGTGTGCTTGCGAACACCCCCCGCTACTATCGCGGGCAGGTGGCAATTCTGATCACAGGGCTGGCTGTGCCTTCCCTGTGGATCAGCCTGATAGCGCCCATAGCGGAAAGTGGCATCCGGTTTCACCTCACACCGTACCTGCTCGTCATTTCAGCGGCGGTTATCGCCGTGGGCGTTTTCCGTTACCGCCTGCTGGACATCGTGCCGATTGGTCAGGAAATCGTCGTTCACACCATGGCCGATCCCGTTTTTGTTGCCGATGTATTCCACAACATTGTCGATTTGAATCCGGCAGCCGAGAGACTGATCAGCCAGTCGGCCGCGCAGATTATCGG
>JAKALH010000448.1 GCA_021813225.1 Chloroflexota bacterium | reverse complement strand
GTCGTATCTGTACACGCTGTACCTTGCCTTTGTATACATCGTATTCGGCGTTCACCCGCTGGCTGCCCGCCTGATCCAGGTGCTGCTGGCGGGCATTCTGTGGCCGCTGCTGGCCTACCGGATCACGCGGCGCCTGATGGGAGATGGCGTGGGGCTGCTCGCCGCGGGCTGGACGGCGGTCTACGGCTACGCCGTCTATTACTCCGCCGCGTTGATGACGGAGCCTTTTTTCATCACCGCCATTTTATGGACGCTCGATATCGCGATGAACCGCGCGCAGCCGAGACCTGACCTGAAGCGGTGGGCGCTGCTCGGCCTGGCGGCCGGGACGGCGACGCTGTTACGCCAGTCGTTCCTGCCCTTTGTGCCGTTTCTATTCGCCTGGGTGTGGCTGACCGAGCGGGGCAGGCCGTTTATGAAAGGTCTGCTCAAGTCGTTGGCCTATCCATTGCTTGCCGTGGCCGTCATGGGCATCATGATCCTGCCGTGGACGGTGCGCAACTACCTGGCGTTCGGTCGTTTTGTGCTGCTCAACACCAACGCGGGATTTGCCTTCTTCTGGGCGAATCACCCGATCTATGGGACGACATTTGTGGATGTGCTGCCTGCTGGTCTTTCGTACCAGCGCCTGATACCCCCTGAGCTGCTGTCGCTTGACGAGGCTTCGCTCGATTCCGCTCTGCTGAAACGCGGCATGGAATTCGTGGTGCAGGACCCGGGGCGGTATGTGCTTCTGTCGATCAGCCGCATCAAAACCTATTTCATGTTCTGGCCCACCGCCGATACCGGCGTGTTGAATAACCTGGTGCGTGTGCTGTCGTTTGGCGTGGCGTTGCCTTTTGTCATCTATGGGCTGTTGCTGGCGCTCAGGCGCTGGCGCGAGTGGTCGCTGCTGTATCTGTTTGTCGTCGTGTACAGCGGCATCCATCTGCTGTCGTGGGCGCTGGTGCGCTATCGGCTTCCGGTCGATGCGGTGCTGATCGTGTTCGCCTCGGCTGGTTTAGCCGACCTGTTGCAGCGGCTGGGTTTACGCGCGGCTGTCAAACCGGCGCCGGCTGTTTCCGCAACGCCATGAACGTGCTCTACATCGTGCCCTACACCCCGAATCCGATACGGGTCAGGCCTTATCAGTTGATCCGCGCGCTTGCGCGGCGCGGGCACCGGGTGACGCTGGCGACAGTGTGGGAGAACGCACGGGAAAAACAGGAACTTGACGAATTCATCAAGAACGGTGTCGATGTCATCGCGGCGCCGCTGACGAAGCAGCAGCGCATCTACAACAGCCTGCGCACACTGCCCACCGCGCTGCCCGTCCAGGCGAACTTCTGCCGCTCGCCGCAATTGTTGCGGTCTGTGGGCTTGCGCCTGAACGCTCACGCGCAAGAGCTTGACATCGTCCACACCGAGCATTTGCGCGGGGCGGAATACAGAGTATGGCTGATGGACCAGATGCAGGCGCACGGCCTGCGGAAACGTATTCCCGTCGTGTGGGACAGCGTCGATTGCATCTCCTATCTGTTTGAGCAGGCTGTGCGCTACAACAGCGCCAGCCCGATCAGGCGTATGATCATGCGCCTGGAACTGGGGCGCACGCGCCGCTACGAAGGGCGCATGGCCAATCGTTTTGATCGGGTGCTGGTCACATCGCAGGCGGATCGGCAGGCGCTGCTTGACTTGAGCGGCGGGACGGCGCCGGTCTCGGTTCTGTCGAATGGCGTCGAACTGGCACATTTCGTTCCTGCCGACCGCTTGCGCCATCCTGACACGGTTGTATTCAGCGGCAAAATGAGTTACCACGCGAACGTTGCAGCCGCTCTCTACCTGGCGACACAGGTAATGCCGGTGGTGTGGGAAAAGAAACCATCCGTACGGTTGATCATTGCCGGAAGCCAGCCTGCGCCGGCAATCAGGCAACTGGCCGAATCTCAGCCGGAGCGGGTGACGGTCACCGGGCGTATTCCCGATATGCGCCAGCCGCTTCAGGAAGCCAGCGTCTCGGCGGCGCCACTGCTGTACGGCGCCGGCATTCAAAATAAGGTGCTGGAGGCTATGGCGTGCGCCACTCCTGTTGTCGCTTCGTCGCGCGCACTCGCCGCGCTGACCGTGCAACCTGGTAAGGACTGCCTGGTAGCCGACACGCCGGCGGCATTTGCTGATGCCCTGCTGCGCTTGCTGAACGATGATACCTTGTGCGGACAAATCGGTGCTGCCGGGCGGCGTTATGTCGAGCGGAACCATGATTGGGGCCGGATAGGCGCAGCCTTGGATGATATTTACTGCTCAGTAATCCGCACTACAGCCTCGTCCTGAAGAATCAGGAAATATCTGCATTGCCTGAACCCGCAATTTCCACGCCAATACAAACCCATATCCTTCTTGATAATGCAGTAATAATGCAGCTATTTACAGGTCTAGAATAGCATTTGTTGCACGATACTCCATTGACTCCCTCGCGCACAGACAATACAATAACACTATAGTTTAGCCTGCTGGTGTATAAGACCGGCACACACTTCCTGTGCTTTGCAGCACGGGGGCGGCATCCTGAGGGGAGGGGACGCATAGGTGTGCCTGCTGCATATAGAGCCAGTTGGTGGAGTTGCCCGATCTCCCCCATGCCGTAGTGTTCTGCTGCTTCAGCGTCTGGTGAATATATTCCCGGTGCAGGACTGGGAGTCTGTCCGGGGAATGTCTCTGTTTAGACACATCCGAGCGGCAGTCTGACTATCAGGTAAAGTCAGTTGGTCGTGGGTATAGCGGGGTTGGGTAAGGGCTTGGGCTGGCATCGTATCGCCTGAAAAACACATCCAGCGGCCATCTGGATGCGGTATTGGACAGAGCAGTGGTTGGTGCGGGGATGAAAGAGATGTCTATCAAGGTGTAAATGGTATGAAAGAAACACTGCAATCGAGGGCCTGGCTACAACCGGATCGCGGCATTTCCGCTGCGATCGACGATTTCCTGTGCCGATTGCTGGATCGCTTGATGGCGCTTCTGGGCATCGTGCTGCTTTCACCCATATTTGCGGTGTTAATTGTCATCGTGAAGCTGGACAGCCCCGGCCCCGTTTTCCATCGACGCCGCGTGATGGGCCGCGCTGGGCGCCAGTTTGACGCCCTCAAGTTTCGCACGATGGTTGTGAACGGCGACGAGGTCCTGAATGCGCACCCCGAACTCAAGGCGCAATGGCTGCGCAACCAGAAGCTGAAGCATGACCCGCGCGTCACCCGCAATGGCGCCTGGATGCGCCG
>JAKALH010000447.1 GCA_021813225.1 Chloroflexota bacterium | reverse complement strand
GGGTTTTACGCCCTGGGAACGCCGTTCCGGCTATCTGCGCTCGATGACCCTGGTGATGGGGCAGCGCAACCGCCTGTCGTGGGATATCCCGGCGGCAGACTCGTTTCTGCTGAACCAGGCCATCTATCGCATCGGCGATGCCGACTACAAACGCACCTTTGACGAATTGAACGAGTTGCTCGACCTGACGCCGATTATTCGCAAACCCGTGCGCAACCTGTCGTTAGGCGAACGGATGAAATGCGAACTGGCCGCTGCACTGCTGCACCGCCCGGCTGTGCTGTTTCTGGACGAACCGACGATCGGCCTGGACATCGGCGCGCAGGTGCGCATCCGGGAATTCCTGAAAGAGTACAACCGCCGCAGCGGCGCCACCATTCTGCTGACCAGCCACTATATGGCTGACGTAACCGCGCTGTGCGAGCGTATCATCATCATCCATCACGGCCAGTTGAAATACGACGGAAAACTGGCCGACCTGTCGCGCCGTATCGCCCCTTACAAACTGATCGGCGTTACGCTGGGCGACTGCAACGAGTGCGACGTGAGCCGGTACGGCCGCGTGATGCCCGCCGAAAACGGCGATGGCACGGCCAAACACCTGGTGCAGGTGAAATCGGATGAGGTCGCCGCCGTTACGGCCCGCATGCTGGCCGACCTGCCCGTGGTCGACCTGACCATTGAGGACCCGCCCATCGAGGATGTGATCGAACGCGCCTTTCATGAATGAGTTGGAGCAGTCTGTTAATGCGAGGGTTGCGATGTGGAATATCTATAAACGATTGTGGCTGGTGAACTGGGCCGAGCAATGGCAGTACCGCGCCAACCTGCTGATGTACCTGGCATTCTGGCTCGTCTCGCCTATCATCTTCCTGGCTATCTGGACCACCGTCGCCAGCGCGCAGGGCAGTGTGAACGGTCTGACCGCCCAGGATTTCGTCGCCTACTACATGATGCTGTTGATCGTCGATATCGCCACCAGCGAAATCACGATTCATATCTTCGCGTATCGCATCCAGGATGGCTCGCTGTCCAACCAGCTCGTGCTGCCAATCCATCCCATGTTGACACAGGTGCTGGTCAATAACCTGGCGTTCAAAGCCCTGCAGATGTGCGCGCTCGTGCCCATCTGGGCGTTGCTGTACCTGCTGTATCACCCGGTCATCATACTCACGCCAGTTAATCTCCTGCTGGCCGTGCCCGTGCTTGCGCTGAGTTTCACGATGCAGTTCTTCGCGGGCGCCGCGATCACCTGCATCGCATTCTGGACCACACGCATCTGGGCGATCATGGACCTGTACTACGCCGCATTCCGTCTCTTCGCCGGGCAGTTCGTGCCGCTGGCGCTGTTGCCGGCCGCCATGCAGAATCTGTCGCAGGTCTTGCCGTTCCGCCTGATGCTGTACTTCCCGGTGCAATTGCTGCTGGGCAAAGTGTCGCTGCAGGAAACGCTGAGCAGCATGGCGCTGCAGGTGGTGTGGTGCGCGCTGGGATTCCTGCTCTTCAGGTTGATATGGCATGTGGGCGTCCGGAAGTTCTCCGCCGTAGGCGCATGAGTGTTGCCGGGATACCGACGCCAGGCACCGCCAGTCAGAGGTATCTTTGAAACAGGGTTGAATCGATATGTATCTTTTCAAGTTGCTTTCGACGTTTCTCAAAGTCAATATCCAGCTTGACCTGGCGTATCGCGCCGATGTGCTGGTTAACGGGCTGATGAGCCTGTTCTGGCTGGGCTGGGAGCTGCTCAGCCTGAGCATCATCTTCTCGAATACGCAGCAACTGGGGGGCTGGGGCCCCTCCGAACTGATAGCCTTGCTGGGCGTGTGGCGGCTGGTCAACGTGCTGATGCAAACCATAGTCTGGCCGAACACGGAGAAGTTCAATACCGGGGTACGCGACGGCTCGCTGGATTACACCTTCCTGCAGCCGGCCAACAGCCAGTTGCTCATCAGCATCTCGCGCATCGTGGTCTGGCGCGCCTGGGACTTTGTGCTGGCAACGATTCTCATCGCGGCTGGAATGAGCGGCAGCGGCAGACTCGCTTCGCCGCTTCAGATTGCGGCCTTTCTGGCCTTGACCGTGTCCGGCGCAGCAATCATCTATAGCCTGTGGATCGTTTTGATATCGTTGACGTTCTGGTTTACGAAGTTCGACAACAACGTGACCATCATGCAGGCCCTGATGGATGCCGGACGCTACCCGGCGCAGGTGTATCCGTTCTGGCTGCGCGCGCTGATAACGTTCGTGATACCGATCGCCGTGGCGACGACTGTGCCGCTGCAGGCGCTAAGAGGGGAACTGGTGGCCTGGCAGATCGGCAGCTTCCTGCTGGTTGGGGCAGCCGCATTGTTCATCTCATCGCGGGTGTGGAAGGCGGGCGTCAGGCGATACAGCGGCGCTTCATCATAGCGGCAGGGTAAACCACACGGTCGTCCCCGCGCCCGGCTGGCTTTCCGCGCCGATCCGGCCGCCATGAGCTTCGACCAGCGCGCGGGCGATGGCCAGGCCCAGCCCCATGCCGGCCGCCGGGAGTCCATTGTCTCCATCGCTGCGCGCGCGAGAACGCTCGCCGCGATAGAACCGCTCGAATATGTAGGGCAGGTCGTCCTGCGCGATGCCCTCGCCTGTGTCGACCACACGCACCTTCACGGCAGCAGGTTGACGCTCGATTGCGGCGTAGACTGTCACACTGTCCCCGGCGTGAGTATGCGCCAGGGCGTTGCCAACCAGATTATTCAGTACGCGCTGCACATGCTGCGGGCTGATGTTAACCAGACCCACATCAGGCGCGACCTGCCCCGCCAGCCTGACCCGGCGCGTATCCGCCAGCACGCTCATCGCCCTGATGTTGTCTGAAACGAGATCGCTCAGCGAACACGCCATCTTGTCCAGATGTAATCCGCCGGCGTCAATGACTGCCAGCTCGAACAGGTCGTCGATCAACCGGCTGAGCGCGTAAGTGTCGTTGCGCACGAGGTCGAGGTAGGCGGCAACTTCGGCGGGTTCATTGACGATGCCATCCTGGATGGCTTCGATGCGGGCGCGGATGGCAGTCAGAGGTGTGCGCAGGTCGTGCGACACCCACGCGATCAGGTCGCGGCGGGCCGCATTCAGGCGGGATTCCTGCTCGCGCACGCTGCGCAGTTGGGCAGTCATCTGGTTGAAGGTGCGCGCCAGTTCAGCCAGTTCGTCGTTGCCGCGCGCATCAGCGGCGACGCTGTAGTCGCCTTGCCGCACGGCTTGCGCCGCCCCCATG
>JAKALH010000446.1 GCA_021813225.1 Chloroflexota bacterium | reverse complement strand
TAATAGCGCCCGACCCAGCCGCTGTAATGCACAGCCCAACTGAGCGCCATCTGAGCGTTGCCGGTGTTGTGATAATACTCGACCCGGATAGTATGGACGCCCCGTGTGATGCTGCGGTTGCCCGTCACGGTGCGCACGCCGCCATTGCGCCATTCGTTGATGATCAGCGTGTCGTCAACGTACAGGCGTGCCCCGTTGTCGAAGGTCATCGTAAACTGGTAGTTGTCGGTGGTCTTGAAGTCCTCATTGCGTATCCAGCGCGCCGAGAACCCGTTGCTGGGGATGCCGGGCGCCGGAGACCCGTTGCGCCAGTTGAAGTTCAGGTTGGCGTCGAAACGTTTCAAAACCGGCGGCTCGCTCAGGTCGGGGTTGTCGTAGTAGCTGGCAAACCAGATGCCGGTGGCATTGGCATCCGGCGTATTTGTCGGCGTGGGTGTATCTGTGGGCGGCGCAGGTGTGACTGTCTCGGCATACACGATTGTGCCTCCCAGGGTCGGTTCCAGCGACGGCGCTATTGTGGCAGACATAAGCGCTTCTGCGGTCTGGGTGGCGTCATTGGTCACGGGCGCCGTGACGACTGGCACTTCGCCTACTTTCACCGTCGAAATCGGCGAGAAACCGCTGACCGTGCCGAGCGCGACGAGGTAGATGGTGGTGCCGTTTTTGTTATTGCCGGGCAGCCTCAGGCCGGCGAGCGCGAACCGGCCGTTCGCGTCAGCCAGCGCGTCGCCGATTTTCGTATACTGATCGAATTTCGCGCCTGGATCCCGCGCGAAGTAGATCGCGACACGCTCGTTGGGTGCAAAATTCGTGCCGCGCACGCTGAACGGCGTATCTGGCGCCAGTACACCGATAATGTCGAGTCGGGGCAGCTGGCTGGGCGCTACAGTCGGCGTCGGGCGCGGGCCAAGGACGCCGCTGCTGAGTATGGCGATGCCCAGCACACACAGCATGACGATCAGCAGCGCAGCGATGACGCCTGCCACAATATAGCTCCGAGGCGCCGGCTGCTCCAGTTCAGGCGCGGCGGCTTGCCCGTCCAGCGGATCAATCGGCTCATTCGGCGTCATATTCGAGTCGTTCATATTATGCTTTTCAGATCGCACAACCGCAGCGCCCCTGTGTCGCGTCAATGACTGGATTTTCCCGGCGCGGGTAAATTATAGTTTATGCCATTCTGAAAAGCAGAGGTTGGGTGTCCGGCACTATGACCGCAAACGGCCAAACAACGCATGACTCTCCCGCCGCCTATGCGGCTCTGGCGCGTTTTTACGACCTTCAACATGCCGCCTACATCCCCGATGTGGCGATGTACAGGCAATTCGCTGAGAGTTGCCCGCATGGCATCCTTGAAATCGGCTGCGGCACGGGGCGGGTGATGGTGCCGCTCGTCGAGGCGGGATACCGCGTCGTCGGGGTCGACGAATCGCCTCAGATGCTGCAGATCGCGCGCGCTCGGCTGGCGCGTCTGCCAGCCGAGCGCTGGCAACTGCTGGAAGCGGACGCCCGCACCTTCGACCTGGCGGAGCGTTTCAGTATGGCGTTCATCGCTCTGAACACTTTTCTGCACAACCTGACCCGCGACGACCTGTTGGCTATGCTGTCAGCCTCGCGCCGGCATCTTGCGCCGGGCGGCGCGCTGATCGTCGATCTCCCGCCGAATGATGAGATGGCCTGCCAGCCCGACGACGGCGAATATGAGTTTGAGGCCACCCTGGTTGACCCGGCAACCGATACGGTGATCGATAAGTTCTTCGCCAGCCGGATATTCTGGGCGGAGCAGGCGCAGGTGTTGAGTTACCGCATCGACGAGAAAACCCCGCGCGGCGTGTCTTCCCACACGGTCTCGTTTCGCCTGCGCCACGTTTTCCGCTACGAGATGGAGTTGCTGCTTTTGAGGGCCGGTTTCAAGGCATGGGAGTGGTATGGCGACTACGATCTGAGAGCGTATACCGAGGACTGTCCGCGCATGATCGTGGTTGCAAAGGCTTAACCTATCAGGGGCTAAGGAGACTCTCAGCAACGTGCGTTAATGTCATAACCATGACCTGCTGCAAGCGCGGCGGCAGGGAACAATAGCAATCGTTGAACAATGTCAATACGGACCCGACTGACCATCTGGTATAGCGTCATCCTCGTGCTCGGATTTGTCCTGTTTGGCACGGGGGTGTACGTGAGTGTATCGGTGACTATGGTCGGGCAGGTGGATGCTTCGCTGGAGCGGTCGGCCAGCAGCATCGTCGATCAGATCAAGATCATCATGAACGGAGACGGGCGCGTGATCAGCCTGCCCCAGTTCGATGTGTTCCGCGCGTCGACAGTCTACGTTGAAGCCATCGATACGAAGGGGAAAATCCGCGGCCGGTCGACCAATGTCGGCACATTCGAGAGCCAGCTCGACCCGCAGACCATCACCCGGCTCAGCCAGAAAACCGCCGCCGCGCAAAAGCCGGAATTCAATGATGTCCAGCACGCCGGCGCGCCGCCGCTGCGTGTCTATACCTACCCGCTGGTGGTGCAGGGCACGGGCGAACTGCTTGGCTATCTGCAGGTGGCCGCGTCGCTGGAAGATATCGAACTCACCAAGCACGGGCTGCTGCTGACGCTGCTGGCTGTCGGCGCGCTCGGCCTGATCGTGTCTACCGTAGCCGGCGCCGCCATGGCCCGGCGCGCCTTGCGCCCCGTCACCGAAATCACGAATACTGCGCTCGAAATCTACCGTACCGAGGACCTGAACCGGCGGGTGGAAGTGGAGACCAACGACGAGGTCGGGCGCCTGGCATCCGCATTCAACGAGATGCTGGATCGCCTGACGCGGCTGTTCCGCGCCCAGCAGCGCTTCGTGGCAGACGTGTCGCACGAGATGCGCACACCGCTGACGGTCATCCGCGGGAATGTTGATCTGCTGCGTCTGGGCTGTGCCGACGCCGAGTCGCTGGATGCCATCACCAGCGAAAGCGACCGCATGACGCGCATGGTCAGCAATCTGCTGTTACTTTCGCAGGCCGATGCCGGCGCCCTGCCGTTGCGCATGGAGCCGCTGGACCTGGGGCCGATCATCTATAACGTGGCGCGCAGCGCCAACATCATGGCCGATGGACGCGTCGAGTTGGCGGTGCAGACGGCGGACGACCTGGAAGTGATGGGCGACTCCGACCGCCTGAAGCAGGTGTTGTTGAACCTGGTTGATAACGCCATCAAGCATACTCCCGAGGGGGGCAGGGTAACTCTGGAAGCCGGCAATCCCGACGGCGCGGC
>JAKALH010000445.1 GCA_021813225.1 Chloroflexota bacterium | reverse complement strand
GTGACAGAGGAGCAATTGTGGGAACGCTTCACGTGGTTTCTGCAGGAACTGCTGCCGGTGGCGGAAGAAGCCAACGTACGGCTGGCACTGCACCCGGACGATCCGCCCATGCCAACGCTCCGCGGCCCGGCGCGCCTGGTCTACCAGCCGCGCATCTACGACCGCGTATTGAATGTCAGGCGCAGCCATTACAACGCCATGGAATTGTGCCTGGGGACTGTAGCAGAAATGAGCGAAGGCGATATTTACGAACTGGTCGACCAGCACAGCCGGCAGGGCGACATTGCCTATATACACTTCAGGAACGTCAAAGGGAAAGTTCCTCACTACGATGAGACGTTTATCGATGATGGCGACGTGGACATGCTGCGGCTGCTGAAGATTCTGCATGCCAATCAGTACCAGGGCGTGTTGATACCCGATCACACCCCCAGCATGAGTTGTCCTGCACCGTGGCATGCCGGCATGGCATTTGCGCTCGGTTATATGCGCGCGGCGCTGCAGATGATCGAACGCGGGGGATGAGCCTGCACACCATACAGGCTTCCACCTTTTGCCGGGTGCCCCTGCGTTAAAGGAGATGGCGATGAAAATCAGGGCAGTGAAACCAATCCTGGCCGACGGCGGCCACCGTATATTCGTATTCGTGAAGGTTGAGACCGACCAGCCCGGCCTGATTGGTTGGGGTGAGGCATCGGTCGAAGGAAAACCGCGCGCTGTAACGGCGCAGCACATGCCGACGGCGGTATAGCCGATTCGTAGAGGGCCGAGGACTATTTATGTCTCTTGTTCAGCAAGTCCAGGATAAGGACTGCGATGAGGACGGGCACAGCGATTCCTACAGCAGCAATCGCCAGAGCCAGCCCTAACTCCAACCAGTTTTCCGGCATATCTGGTCTCCTCGCAGTCCTCTGGTCAGCATATCGCATCATAGCATCCCTGGCGCAGTCTAGTTTGTGCAACTTCTGCCGTTATTCGGCATCTATAACAGTATCCATACCGAAAGAGGACAACATGGCAAAGGCGATAATCAGTTCCGGGCGTTGCGGCTTTCATACGACAGTAGAGGCAACGTTGATTGAGTCTGATGACGGCGACCGGGTGCGCCTGAACATCCAGAGTGACTGCCAGAATTGCCAGCGCCTGGGAATGGAGTTGACCGAAGTCGATCCGCTGCAGGAAATCAGTTACCGCCGCGGCGGACCGCGTACCCTTGAACTCGCGTCTAAAATCCTGCCGCATACAGCCTGCCCGGTGCCGGCCGGCATCATAAAAGCCATCGAGGTCGCCGGTCATCTGGCGTTGCCAAAGGATGCAAGTATCACTGTCATGGAATAGATGGCTGGCGTTGCCAGTGGCCCAAGACAGGCGTTAACTGGAGAGTCCCCCACGGGGGACTTTTCATTTCGCACAAAGCCGCCCTTATCGCTACAATAGGCGCTGAAAACCGCTGAAGCGAGACGCCAGAGATGCGAACGGCGAACCAATTGGAGGTGAACATGGCAGCGCAAGTCACTCACTTGAGGAATGACGATGGCAGCAACACAGTTGATCCAGAAGAGTGGCTGCACATGTACCGGCAGATGTGCCGGATCCGCTCCTTTGAAGAGGAAGTCAACGAGCTTTATACCAAGGCTATCATGCCGGGACTGGCCCATCTGTATATCGGCGAGGAAGCCGTCGCGGTTGGGGTCTGTGAATCATTGAAGCGCGAAGACTACATCACCAGCACCCATCGCGGCCATGGGCACTGTCTGGCCAAAGGCGCGAATCCCAATCGCATGTTTGCCGAATTACTGGGCAGGGCTGCCGGTTATTGTCGCGGCAAGGGCGGTTCCATGCACATCGCCGACCAGGAAGGCGGCAATCTGGGCGCCAACGCAATCGTAGGCGCTGGTTCCGGTATCGCCACAGGGGCGGCATTCTCCGCAAAGATGCGCAGAAGCGGCCAGATTGCCGTGGCGTTCTTTGGCGAAGGCGCGCTTGGCCAGGGTTTGCTGTATGAGGTCATGAATATGGCATCGTTGTGGAAACTGCCGGTAATTTACGTGTGCGAGAACAACCTGTATAACGAGTACACGCATTACACGCAGACGACAGCCGGTGAACTCGGCGCACGCCCGGCAGCTTTCGACATACCGGTTGAAGCGGTGGATGGGCAGGATATCCAGGCAGTGTATGCCACAGCCGGGAAGCTGATCAATCGGGCGCGCAGCGGCGACGGCCCCGGCTTCCTCATCTGCAACACTTACCGCTATCACGGCCATCACGTCGGCGACATCAACAGGGCATACTATCGAACAAAGGAAGAAGAAACCGCCTGGCGAACCAGTCATGATCCGCTGCAGATGCTGTCAAGCTGGTTGACCGAACAGCAATTAGCCGACGCCGCTATCTTCGAACAGATCGAAAAAGACGCGCGGGCTGAGATGCGCGCCGCTGTCGAATTCGCAATAAAAGCCCCCTTCCCCGATGCCAGCGAGGTAACCCAACATGTCTACGCCTGAAACTGCCGCATCCGTGACCGCTGCGAGTGGCAAGCCCATGCGCGAGTTGACGATGGCACAAGCCGTCCGCGAAGCGCTGGCCGAGGAGATGCGCCGCGACGCACGCGTGTTTATCATGGGCGAGGATGTCGCCGAAGCCGGCACGCCCTTCAAGGTGCTCCAGGGACTGGTCGATGAGTTTGGCACCGACCGCGTCATCGACACGCCGATATCGGAGCCGGGCTTTGCCGCGATCGGCGTAGGGGCCGCCATGACGGGCATGCGCCCGGTCATCGATATCATGTTCGGCGATTTTCTGACACTGACCATGGATCAGATGGTGAACCAGGCTGCCAAAGCGCGCTATATGTCCGGCGGCAAGTTCAGCGTGCCCATCGTCTTCCGCACCACCCTGGGCGCGACGCGGCGCTCGGCGGCGCAGCATAGCCAGAGCCTGCACGCCTGGCCAAGCCACGTCCCGGGGCTGAAAGTCGTCATGCCCTCGACGCCATACGACGCAAAAGGTCTGTTGAAAACCGCCATCCGCGACGATAACCCGGTCGTGTACTTTGAAGATAAGATGAACTTTCAGACCAAAGGGATGGTGCCTGAAGAGGACTACACGATTCCATTCGGCGTCGCTGATATCAAGCGCGCTGGCACCGATATATCCCTCGTCGCCACCAGCAGTATGGTCTATGTTGCGCTCGCGGCTGCCCAGAAGCTGGGCGAGATCGGCATCAGCGCGGAGGTCGTCGACCCGCGCACGACT
>JAKALH010000444.1 GCA_021813225.1 Chloroflexota bacterium | reverse complement strand
GCCGCCGCGTTTCATCAATCTGGCTCGGATCAGGTTATGCAGTTTAGGCAGGTCTTTTATCAATGGCCGCAGGTCCTCGCGTGAGGCGCTCAGCTTCTGTGACCAGAAATCCAGCGGGTCAATGCCGCTCTGCAGAACGGCGTTCGTGTATGCGACCAGAATGTGTCGTTCCGTGGCATTACCGGCGGGAGTCAGTGGAAGGACATCGTTGTCATAGTCGATAGTCACCGGAGCCAGATAGGCGTTCACACGCGCCACAAGGTCGCGGTTGCGTGCGGCGGCGCGTCTGCGCATGTCATTTAGTATTTCGCGCGCACGGCCGTGAGCTGCACCCGATGTAAACCCGATACCCATGTGGTAGGCCACACCTGGCTCGCCAGGCGAGCTGATCTCGCGAGTCGAGAACTCAGGGATGCAGACGCGCGTTTCCAGAGCGCTGCTGCCGCGCACGCCGGCCAGTGCGCACGCCCCGAGGAACTCGTCCACAGCATCCAGAACGTCGAAATCGACACTGCCGATGGCGGTATAACCATTTTTCAAGGCCAACCATGCCAGCGACGTTGGAGAGAGCCCATAGGCATTAAACGAAAAGAACGTGTGCGCATGCATGTTGACCGCTTCGCTGACCGCCGAATCAATGCCATGGTGCGGCCCGCGCAGCGCCAGCAGGGCTGCGAGTGCATGCGTACGTGTCGACAGGTCGAAATCATTCAGTTGTGACTCCAGACCCGACGTTGTGGTTGGATCGTTAATGGTAAGCCTCGACTAATGACATGGAGTGAGGACCTGTTCCAGGGAACAAGACCGCTTGCATTTTATCCCGTTTTATCAATGCGTCAATGAGAACTGTGCGAATCAACAGGATTTGTGGTTTCGAATGGTTTGTTCGCTTTGTCGCCGTGTCCAGATGCATTTATGATTAGCATACAGGTATGCAAAATGGCTGGTAAAGGCATTGTGATTATGCGTGTGACCATAACTTTAGCTGCCATGCCAGCATGTGAGAACCATGACAAACACTAATCTTCGAGTTGGGATCATTGGATGCGGCGGGATTGCCCAGGCGCACCTGAGCGGATACGTCAAAATACCGCATCTCCAGATAGCAGCGGTATATGATGTGAATAAAAAAGCTGCCCGAAAGATGGCAGTGGACACTGGCGCCGAAGTGGCAGGGTCTATTGAAGATATGGCGGTTTCCGGCCAACTGGATGCGGTTAGTGTCTGCACACCGCCTGCGACCCATCTGGATGTATGCCGACCTTTCATCAAGGCGGGCATAGCGATTCTGTGCGAGAAACCTCTTGAAGCCAGCTATCGAAACGCGAGGAAACTGGCGGCAGCAGTCGATGCCGCAGGCACGATATTCATGACAGCCTATTGCCATCGCTTTCACCCCGCTATCATCGAACTGAAGCGGTTGATTGACGATGGAACATTGGGCAGGCCAGTCTTCTTCCGTAACATTTTCGGCGGATACTATCCTTTGAAAGGAAACCACCGCGCGAAGCCCGAACTATCGGGCGGCGGCAGTATCATCGATAATTGCAGTCATTCGGTAGACCTTTACCGATACCTGGCAGGCGAGCCGACTGCAGTTCAGGCATTCAGCGGTAACATACTGCAGAAGGCTGCGGTTGAGGACATTGGCATGCTGCACCTGAGCAGCGGGGCAGGCGTATTTGGCGAAATAACTTCCAGCTATTCATTGAAAGTCTGCGGCAACTGGCTGGAATGGTATGGCACGCAGGGCACGGCCATCGTCAGCTACTGGAACGCTAACCAGCCGGACCTGGCCTATCGGCGCGCCAGAGACGCCGGCTGGACTGAGGTGGATTGCAGTGCGCATCCTGACCGGTTTCAGGCTGAAGCAGCCCATTTTATTCAGTGCGTGCGCAATGGAACACGACCGGCAATCACCGTGCACGATGGCCTTATTTCCAGCAGAGTCATAGAAGCTGCGTATACATCTGCCGCAAAAGGTAAGAGGATTGATATTCACCCTCAAGGAGCCAGTTCCAGATGAGCGAGGGCAAGCGCATCGGTTTCGTTGATTATGACCTGGAAAACTTTCACGCCAATGTGTATCTGGCTGCGTTTCGCAATGAGCTGAGAGAGCGGGGATATGACGTCGCTGGATGCACCGCCTTGATGGAGAATAAGGGCAAGGCGTGGGCAGAAAAGAATGGCGTGACGTACTATGAGGACCTCGATTCCCTGAACCGGGAAGTGGATTACTACATGGTCCTGGCGCCGTCGAATCCGGAGACCCACCTGCAGTTGTGCTCGCAGGTGTTTCCGCACGGCAAGGCGACCTACGTGGACAAGACATTCGCGCCGGACCTTGATACAGCCAGGACGATTTTCGCGCTGGCTGACCAGTATCGCACTCCTGTGCAAACCACCTCGGCGCTGCGATACACGAACGTACAACAGTACGTGCAGAGTATGCAGCCTGAAAAAGTGCTGCACATGGTGTCTTGGGGCGGTGGCCGCTCATTTGCCGAATATGCGATTCATCCACTGGAGATGGCGGTCAGTTGCATGGGTGCTGATGTTACAAGCCTTCTGCGTCGTGGAGAGGACCCGCACACGCAATTACTGCTGAACTTCACGGGTGGGCGCACTGCCGTTGTAAATGTTTACACCGGATCGGATACGCCATTTGCCGCCGCCGTCACGTCTCGGTTATCAACCCGCTTAATCGCAGTTGATAGCGCGCATTTGTTTATCGACGTGGCTGCGGCTGTATTGGATTTCTTCGACAGCGGCTTGCCTGCTGTAAACCGGCAGGAAAGCCTGGTGATCCGACAGGTGCTGGACGCTGCACAGTTGCCGGCGTCCCGGGAGGGTTTTATCGCGCTCTAGATAAGGTCGAACTGTGAAAGGTTGGCGCAGGGCTGACACATTGGTCTCATCCATCGCACTACGATATGAACAGGCTACGAATCCCCCGGCGTCATAAGCAGGTGTTCATACCAATGCATGAGGTGGTGCCATGATGCCGTTCAAGATCGGTGTGATTTGCGACTCTTTTCGATTGGCTCCGCGAGATGGCATCCGCAAGGCCAAAGAGGTTGGTGCGGATGGGATACAAGTCTATGCGGTGCAGGGCGAAGTCAGCCCGGGATTGATGGACCGCGCGACGCGCAAAGACTTCCGCCGCTTCTGTGACGACCTGGGCCTTGAGATTGCGGCCCTGTGCGGAGATATCGGCGGGCATGGATTCCAGCATGCCGGAGAGAACCCCGTTCGCATTGAG
>JAKALH010000443.1 GCA_021813225.1 Chloroflexota bacterium | reverse complement strand
GCGTCCCGACTCCGGCAGCGCATTGAATTCCTCCGATTGAATAGCAGCCAGTTGCCGTTCGGGCCAGCCGGTCAACAGGTTGATCAGCAGGTCATGGAACACCCATGCGCGCGTTTCGACGGAACATTCCCGGAAGCGCCTCAGATTAATTGCCTTCTCGCGACAACGCGCCAGCGACAGGGCGCGCTGTTCGGATTTCGCGCGGAGCGAGATATTGGTCTGGTGTATCCGATACAGGCAGGTTGACTGGTCGACGTAGCCGAACGGGGCAATCTCAGCGAATCTCGTCAGAAAATCCCAGTCCGGCCCGATGACAATGCCGGGATCAAAGCCTAATTCATACCGTGTGATGACGTCATGGCGCAGCGCCACACATACCGGCGCGCCGAATACGTCCGAAGCCCGCACCATCTGTTCAAAGATGTCGCCAGTGAAAGGGCCGCGCCGCCGGCTGGACAGCGTCTTCAGGCGCACATTGTTCTGGTCGCAATAATACCCATCGGTATAGACGCCGTCGTACTCCGGATGTGTATGCAAGTGGTCTGCCACCACTTCCAGATGATGCGGCAGGTACATATCGTCGGCATCCAGAAAGGTAATCCACTCACCCTGGGCATGCCTGAGGGCCGTGTTGCGGGCTTTGGACTCTCCGCCGTTTGGCTGGTGATAGACCTTGATGGCGGGGCTTGCATATTGAGAGATGATATCAGGCGTCGAATCGGTGGATCCGTCGTTGACGATGATCAGCTCCCACGCCTGAAAGGTCTGCGCCAGCACGCTCTCGATGGCCTGCCGGATGTAACGCCCGGCGTTGTACGCCGGCATGATGATGCTGGCTAGTTGCGATTGCATCTCTCAGCTCAATATGACGCTCTGGCTAGTCGATCGTGTCTGCGTTTCAGAACGGATTCGTATACTTTTTCCAGGCGCGCCGTGTAGTGATCCCAGGAGTGCCGCTCAATGGCATCCTGCCTGGCCTGCCGGCCTAATTGCTCGCGTGTGGAAGGGTCGCCAATGAGCTTCTTGATGGCTGCAACCCAGGCTGCCGTATCGCCCGGTGGAACCAGTATGCCATTCACACCATCTTCGATGACCTCACTGATCTGCCCCTGTGCGGTGGCGATTACAGCTGTACCCGAAGCCATGTATTCGAATACTTTCATTGGCGAACCATAAAACAGCTCCGGCCGCATGGATTTATACGGTGCAACGGCGATATCAGCCGCGCCGACCAATGGGGCGGCTTCGCTTTGCGGCAGGAAACCAGTAAACCGGACAGAAGGCCCCAGCCCCAGTTCTGCGGCATAGTGCCGCATCGCGGCAGCCTGCTGCCCGTCGCCCACCAGCAGAAGGTGTACACGAGGCGACTCCTTCAATACAGCCGTTAAGGCATCCAGCAGTGCCTGTACATCCTGCCATGGGTAGAAGCTGCCAACGAATATGACCAGTGGGTCATCGTCGCCGATCCCGAGCGTCTGTCGTGTAGTTGCACGCCTTTCAGGGTATGGCCGGTGAAGATACACGTCTACCGCATTCGGGAAGACCTCAATCCGTTCAGCCGGCACCTGCCAGACTTTCCTCAGGTGTGTTCTAGCGGTCTCCGACACGCATATAACGCGCTCCGCTGTCGCCAGGTTGTAACGTATGATCTGCACCGCCCTCCGGCGCAGAATGCCTGTGATCGGCTGGCCCGCATACGCATGCTCAAAAATATCGTCGCCATCGAAGAACAGAATGTAAGGCAGCCCCAACCGCCGGCACGCCATGGCAACGCCGGCCTTGTACAGACCGTTGCGTTCCTGAACGATATCATGCCCGGGCAGGCACTGCATACAGGCATCCAGCAGGCGATAATTCGAGAACACATTGAGAAACGGGATGCCCAGACATCTCTGCACGCGCCAGACAGCTCGGCTGGAAAACTCAAACCATGCCGACCTAGACCATGTGCGCCTCGCCAGCACTGGTATTCGTAAGTCTTTCGTGCAAATGACATCAATGAGGTTGGCCGGCGCCACAAAAGTCAAATGATGCCCGGCATTCCTCAACTGGCCTGCAATCAGCATCTGCTGCAGGTACGATGTATCGTTATTGCCCGGCTGCTTGTATTGCGGCAGGCAATAGGCAATCCTGAGTTCAGTGCGCCGTTGAACATCCTGCCGCACGACTCCTTCCATCTGTTCGATCAACATAACGCTCCAACGATTTCTCGGCAGCATGGTCGTCACCATATGGATTGGTTGCTGTCGCCATGCGCATGTACTCCAACCGGTTGTTCAGCAACTGGCTGGTTCGCTCAATGATACGTTCCTGGTCAGATTCCACCAGACACACGATACCCGACTCGACTGCTTCGAGCCTTTCGGTAACCTTGCGGAGAACCAGCATGGGTTTTCACAGCCCTGGTGCTTCCTCTTGAATTCCACCGGAACTGATCATCAACAGCGTCGCATGCTTCGTCAGATAAACGAGTGGCAGGTAATTGACCGGCTCAGCCAAGATGATATTGCGGACGTCACCGGGAGTTCGTCTGGCCGTCTCCTTGCACCCGTACCCAGTCCGGTTTTTCCGACTGCAGGACAGGCTCGAGCTTGCTCAGAACTGCCGATGCCACCTGCATAGGAGTCTGGTTGCCAACCATGACGTTCAGATCGTAGTCTGGCTCAATCACAAAAAGGCGGAGTACCTGATCGAGCATCTGCCGATGCTGGCCGGTGACACAGACGCGGCTGACGATGCGATCGCCATGACGCGCCAGTTCCTTGACCACCGGCGCCATCTTGATCGCTTCCGGGCGCGTGCCGAATACTGAGAGGACTTTAACCACGAGTTCAGGCCTTCGTCAGTTGCAGCGCCTGCCCGTAGATGGAGATGAAGTGTTTTGCGACAGCCACGGGCCTGAAAGGGCTTTCTTCATAGGACTTGCGCGCGGCTCGTCCCAGCGAAGCCCGCAGAGCGGGATCGGCCAGCAGGGTGATGATTTTCTCAGCCAGGCACTCGGGGTTGCGAGGCTCGCACAGCAAACCATTCACGCCGTCTGTGATCGCCTCAGCGCTCCCGCCTGCCATAGTCGTCACAATCGGGCAGCCATACGACATCGCCTCGAGGAGCGAAATCGGCAACCCCTCGAGAATAGATGACATCACAAACAGATCGGTCTGCCGCATGATCTGCGCAAGCTCCGCGCGGCTGGTGAACGCGCCGACGAATATCTGCGCACCGTCAAGTCCGAGCCTGGCGGCGTATTGCAACAGTTCGTCGCGCAATGGGCCGTCGCCATAA